>NZ_ABHJ01000002.1:0-235704 GCF_000171895.1 Hydrogenivirga sp. 128-5-R1-1 | reverse complement strand
CTTTATTAGCCTCAAGGGAGCTCTCTTCCCGGTTGATCCCGAGAGCGTGAAGATAAGTGTCCGGGAGGATAGCGAAGATGCCCAGTTCATAAGGAAATTCGGCTTTGACCCCAAAGACTTGCCTGCCGAGGAGGTGTTCATAGGAGAGCTTGATTATAAACTCAACCCCTACCTCATAGAAGAGTTCGCCCTGGCGCTCAGGGGATACGCTCAGGCTCTACAGGGTCTCGTGGAGCTGTATCTGGATGATGTGAAGACAGGGACGGAAGACAAGGAGAAGCTCTCTCAGGAGTACGCCTCGTGGATAGACGTGCAGATACAAAAACTTGAGAGAGACCTTGAGGAAGTCAAAGAGCACCTGAGGCAAGTAGGAGAGGGAGAGGTAATAAAGAAGGAGGTGTAAGCGATGACAGACCCCCTAGAAGTACAACATTTTGAAGGCAAAGCTCCCTGAATATGAGCTTATGTTCAGGGCTTTCCTTGAGAAGGCCAACAGGGAGCTCGAAAAACAGACCGACGAAGAGGGACATAGGCAGGTAAGGGTTCTCTTTGCCAACACGGCTGTGGATCTTCTGGAGGTACTGGAAAGGGAAGTGGCTGAGGTGAAGGAGCTGAGCAGGTCTCTGCCTTTGGGGGTTGTCTTTCAGGTCTCTCTCTATAATGCAGGATGATGATGGGGTTAGCTGTAGATGAAATACTCGGGGTGGTCTTTAAGAACCTTGGGGGAAGCGTGAGGACTCTTTACTATTCTATCGGGGAGGTAGAGGAGAACCTCGTTGTTCGATCACTTTTTAGGGGGTCTCCCTCCCTTTCTTTTAACATCAAGGTGGAACTTCCTCCTTACCACGGAACGAGCTTCTGCTTTGTCCATAGCGGTATCCAAAAGTTTTCGATACTCCCCCACCGCTTCATTAAGGTAGGCGTAGGGTCTCTTATGGGTTCTAATGTCTCCTCGCCTAATCGCTCTCTCTACCCTCTTAAACAGAGTCTTAAAACATCGCTCGGAGCAGAAAACCCCGAGATAGGGAGAACAAGCGGGTACCCCACATTCAAGACAGGGAACAGCTTCGGGAGGAGAAAACTGGACGAGTTCTATGAAATCCTCAACATGCTGAAGCTTTCTCTCCTCAACCGTCCTCTTGAACTCTTTGTAAGAGGAAAAGAATCTTTTGAGGCAAACGTTGAAGAGGAACCAGAAGACACTAGGAAGAGCCTCCTCTTTTTCGGAGGCTATTACCCTCAGGTCAATTGCGAAGGGAATATAGGAGAACACCACAAAGTCTTTACCTCTGAAAAGCTCTCTAAGGAAGAGGAGAAAGCTACGGAGGAATGGAACCGCTTTAACGCTCTGATGATTAATCCCGGAACCCAGAAGGGAAAGATGCCCTTCCTTACTCGCAAGAGAGGAGAACAAACCCCGAGGATGTTCCGCCGGGGAAAAGTTCTTATTCATTCCCTCCCAGACCGATACGGGAGACCCGAGAACTTCAAATACGTAAAGCTTCCCTCTGATGTAGGCAAAGACCCAAGCGGTAGGATAATCGGAGACGTCCTCTCTGATGTAGGAGTAAACCTCATATGGAGCGGAGGAGATGAGCTCTCTCATCGCTTGCCATTTATCCACGCAGAAAGACCAGAACTCAAAGCGGTAAAGGGTGACCCCTTCATTCTCCTCCGGTTCCAGCCTGGAGGAAGGCATGGGAACGAAGAAGGGGAAAAGGTATAGGGAAATCTGTCTCAAGAATTTTTTAGCTCTGTCCTTATGCCTGCATTTCAGCCTTTTCATGATACATATTATAAATGGTCTCTATTGCACACAACAACACCCAGCGATATTCTTTTCAACACAAAAGCAAAAAGGAGGTGTCCTGCATGCGACTACTCAAAGTTGAAGACGTAGCCAGGCTCTTAGAAACCTCCCCTCAAAACATAAGGATGAAGGTCTACCGTGGTCAGCTCCCAGCTCGTAGGCTGGGGAGGAGGATTGTATTCCTCGAAGAGGAGCTAAAGGAAGCTCTGAAGAAGCTCCCGAGAGTGGTTCCTGAGAAGATTTGAAAAGGAGGTGAAAAAAGTGGAAACGAACGGCAACAATAGTTTAACTCCTCTTGAAAAGTTAATCAAGGCTTATTATGAGCTGGGGTTCTGCGTACTTCCAGCGATCAAAGGTAAGAAGCGTCCCTCCCTCAACTGGAGGGAGTTTATAAGCGAGCGCCCCTCCCTTGAAGATACCCTTAGATTGTTTGAGGGGAAGATAGACCCCAACCTCTGCATAGTTTGCGGGGAAGTTTCCGGGGTGGTCGTTTTAGATATAGACGGCCCTGAAAAATTCAAGGCATGGCTCAGGGAGAAAGATAAGGGTTTGAAAAGTCCCCTATCCATACCTTCCGCTATTAAAACAGGCAAAGGATTTCATATCTGGTTTAAGCACCCCTCAGAAGATATCGGCGTCAGGAGATTTCCTGAGCATGGTTTTGAGCTTCGTGGTACCGGGGGAATTGTCATCGTCCCTCCCTCACTACACCCATCAGGAGGTATTTACTGGCCTCTCCACCTGGAGGAGAGGTCATTAGAGGCTCTCCTCTCATGGCTCAAGAAGCTTACCCTCCCCGAGTTGCCTGATTGGCTCCTTGAGGTTGCAAAGGAGGACGAGAAGAGAGCCATCAGATACGAAAGCGACACACCCACTTTAGAAGGAGTGGAGCTGAGCCAAGAAACAGCCCAGAAGCTCAAAACTCTCCTAAAAGAGGATCTTCTCCCTTTCTGGACAGAAGGGCACAGGCACGAGCTCGCCTGTGGGATTTCCGGCTGGCTCGCCCGGTTAGGCGTGCCCCAAGAAATCACGGAAGCAGTTATAGAGGAAATCGTACACGAGAGCGGAGACCCTGAGCTTCAGGACAGGCTAAGGGCAGTACGGGACATGTACGGCAATTTAGAAAGTGAGGGGAAGGTTAAAGGGATTTCTACCGTGTGGGCAATCCTCGGGGAGCAGGTTACGAAAAAACTCATGAGGGAAGTCTATACTCTACTTGAGCTTGAAGAAGAGCCTGTCCCTGAAGAAAGATTTGAGGAGGAGCTAACCTCGGCAGTCCTGCAGGAACGACCCTTCCCCTTCGGGGGGCTCCCCTACTATGTCCGGGAAATAATCAGGGCATACTCCACAGCTTACAACGTTGATCCGACCTACACGGCCATGGCAGTTCTGACTCTCTTTTCATCGGTAGTTGGAAACTCTGTGTGGATAGCGAGTAAACGAGATTTCTACACCTCTCCCTTCCTGTGGTCCGTCGTAGTTCAGGACACGGGTGGAGGTAAGACTCCTCTCTTGAGGGGCTTAATGAAGCCCCTTTACGAGATCCAAAAGGTCCTGTGGGAAAAGTATCAGGAAGAACTCAAAGAGTGGAAAAGGCTTGACGACAGCGATAAGAAGAAGAAAGACCCTCCCAAGCTCGGGCATCTGTTTGCCGAGGACTTTACGATTGAAGCTCTTGCCGAAGTACTCTCTCAGGATCAGAGGGGAGTGTTAATTAAAAGAGACGAAGTCGCAGGACTCTTCCTGTCCCTTGGGCAATATAAGAAGAAAGGAGGAGACGACAGACAGAGGCTCCTTGAACTTTGGAATGTAGGCGGTAGCTGGAAAATAGACAGGAAGGGCAAGACCCTCTACATCCACCCCATCGGGGCGTCAATCATCGGGGGTATTCAGCCCCAGATCTTGAGGAGGTTGTTCGAGAAAGAAGACTTTGACAGCGGACTCATGCCAAGGTTCCTGTGGCTTATCCTCCCTCGCCGTGAGCGTGTGTGGGTAGAGGCTGAAGTTGATGAACATATTATCAACCTCTGGAGGAACCTACTCAGATGGGGGAGGTCTATTCATTTTGACGGTGGTAGCGAGCCAATCATCCTCAACTCCGAGGCTAAGGAACTGTTTAGGGAATTCTACAACCGGAGGGGGAAGATGGAGATGGTTCTACCTTATCCTTTATCCGCTTTCGTGCCTAAGTTGATAGAATACACTCTCAGATTTGCCCTTCTACACCACCTACTTCTCGAGGCGGAGAGACTTAAATTTGCTTTTAGCAAAGAGAGCGATAGGATCACCCCACTCGCCGGGTTGGAAAGCATAAAGTTCGGAATAGAGTGCTCTTACTTCTTCCTCTGGCAGGCAAAGAGACTCATAGACAGCTTTGCCAACCGCTCTCCCTCTTTGGGACTTGAAGAGGTTGTCGCCGAGGTTATCCTAAACCTTCACAGGGAAACGGGTGAGGAGTTAATAGCCATAAAGGAAATCACCGCCCGGGTTAACGAGAAGCTCAGCATTAACCTGCACCCCCGCCTCATAAGCACAACGCTGGAAAAGATGGGCTTCACGAAAGAAGCGGGCTTGAGAAGGAGAATGCCGGGCAAAGGAAATTCAGCCATACTCTTTACCCCAGATATGATTTCTAAATTATCTTCACAATCTTCACAACGTTCACAGAGCGTACAGCCACAACAATCCGATGGTGTGAAGATAGACGTGAAGGAAAATCCATCTTCACACCTTGCCTCTCCTGACGAGTGTGAAGAAGAAAAAATCTTCACAGAAACCTTCACACCCTCAAATGGTTCTCTCTCAGGGATTTATGAGGGCAGGTGTGAAGAATGTGAGGAATGTGAAGATAAAAATCAAAAAACAGACCTTGAGATCCCCGAGGAAATCTGGGAGGAAATATGATGTTAAAGACCGACCTTCTGAAAGAACGCCTCTCCAGGCTCAAGCAGTCCATCGGAGGGTACAAGCCTTCTGAGTTCCTCCCCCTTGACTTCAGTCCACCCTTCGGCAAGGTTGAGACAAAGGAGAACCTCGCCAGGCTCATAGCCTCATTAGACGACTACGAGTTCAGCAAGTTTGTCTTCCTCTTCAAATTCTGGGTCATGGGAGAGAAAGACTCGTCTATATGGAGTCTTGACTGGGAAAGGGAAGTGTTCAAGGGAGAGTCTAACCCCGTAAAGAGGCTTGAGAGGCTCCTTGAGTTCTACGGTTGCACGAGGAGGTTCGAGCTCTACACAGAAGACCTTGAGAATACTCTCAGGCTTTACGGGGAGAAGAACATAGACAGGCTCCTGATAGCCCATAAGAAGGTCATCCTATACCACGGCTGGCACGTGGATAAGGAAGAGGGAGGGCTGTACGTCTTCAGGAGGGGAAGATGAAGACCGAGACTGTGTTCGTGTGCGGACAGCTTATCCTTGACAAATGCGCCGACCTTACAAGGTTGCACGTAAGGCATCGTATGCACAAGGGGGAAGTTCCCCTGAGGTTTGAGATCAGGAAAGCCAAAGTTCTGAAGTCCAATCCCAGGAGAGTAAAGAAGTTCTACACTCATATAAAGATGAAGAGGGGAGATGAAGTCTATGTGCTCAGGGAGCTCTACACACTCAGATGTGGAGTTCCTATAGAGGAGATAAAGAAGGAGATGAGGCCCGTCTTTGAGTACCTGAAGAAGTATAGAAATAAGCTCGGAAGGATAAATAGGATTATAGAGATAAGAAGTAAGAGACACCTTCAGGAACTCAGACAATCCCTTATGAGGAGGTTGAAAGATGACAGTAAAGGACGCTAACCTCATCAGCCAACCAGCTTCAGGGCATCAACGCTTCTTTAAGGCTCCTCAACGAGACCCTGAGGGAGATAAGAGATGTTCTGAAGATGATACCCTTAGCGCTCCACGTCGGAGAGATAGCAGACAGGCTCTACGGGGAGGCTGAACGTGAGAGTGGCACAAGGGCTTAGCCTGAAAGAGGAGATTATTTATATGCCACGTGACCTATCCCCGGGTAGGGTCACGTCTGCCACCGGCTACGCTCCCGGGGAGCTAACCGATAGCATCAAGAATAAGATAGAGCCATCAGAAGGCAGGATCAAGAGGAGGATTAGGGAATGAGTGTGAAGAGGAAGCTCGAAAACCTTGAGAAGCTCTTAGACAAAGAGGTAAGGGTCTATACCTTCTCCGACAGGGAGGAGATATACGCCCTCCCTGACAACAGGGAGATTTACTTTGACTACACTCCCCTCTATAACGCCCTCAGGAGGTGGAGGGGAATGGAGGAAGAATACGAGGGCACGGACATTATAAGGAATAAGGTAGAGGAGACAAAGGACATGCTCAGGTTTCTGGAGAGATTAGCCAATAGGGGGTGTTCCTTTGGAGAAAACCCTTGAGCCTCAACCTCTGGAGCACACTCTTAAGCTCACTTCGGGCAGAGCTAAAAAACACAGGAAGGGGGAGTAAGATGGCGGATAAACTCAGGATACCAAAGCTGAAGACCACAGAGGAAATAAACAGGGTGGTGAGGAGAGTCGTGAGGGAACTCATGAAGGGGGATATGGACCCTAAGAGGGGCAACGCCATTGTTTATGCTCTTAAGCTTGCAAAAGAACTCATAGAGGTAGGTGAGCTTGAGGAGAGAGTCAAGAGGCTGGAAGAACTTATGAGGGCTAACGGGAAGATAGGCTATGAGGTTAAGAACTAAGCTCAAGAAACTTGAGAAGGAATTGAGGAACTCTGAGGAGGCAAAGGGTATCATCAGGTACGAGATGATAGGCGAGGATAGGAAGACGGAGGAGTTCAAGACTCGGGAGATAGTCCTGAGGCACTCCACTTCCGGCATGGAAATCGCCAAGAAAAAAAGCTCATGAGATTCGACATCTTTACCGATACATTCTGTCCTTTGTGCGGTTCCAGCGAGCATCTGGACAGGATAGAACACATCCACGGGAGGGATCAAACGGGCCTTGTGGTTTTCTGCCGAAGGTGCGAGAGGGAGTTCGTGATAATAACCCACGTTTTTGGAGAGGGATACAAAGGTAGCTACAAAGCCTTTTAAAGGCTGAGCCTACCAATCATCCTCCTCGTCCGCTATCTCGTATTTCCTCAGATATTCGGGTATCCCCAGCTCTTCCCACCTTTCCTTCGGGAAGAGTAGCATCGCCATAAGGAAATAGTTGCCCTTCTCTCCCAATCCTTCCCTGTCCAGCTTCTCCAAGTCCTCGTCCCTCATCTGGTAAATCATAAGAGGAACGAATTTCCTTGCCTCTTCCAGCTCCTCTGGTGGTAATTTCTCCAGCTCTGTAATTAACTGCGACAAGCTCCTGTTTGACACCTTGCCTCCTTCCACAGAGAGCAATCTAACTCACAGGAGGGAGGTAGGCAACCGGGAGAAAATTTTTCAACTTTATAGTCAAGTGTTGAAGTTCTCTACTCCCCACAGATCTGAGCTTTAAAACAATTCTTTTCAACAGCTTAGGTTAATATCTACTAACTTTTTAGCTCTAATTCTTGGTAGACAAGGCTTAGAGGTGTTGAAAATAGGTTACAAAATGGGGTTAATTTCCTGTGATTTTTTGTAATTTTCTGTAATATTTCCGTCCTCTGGAAAGGTTGATAGACTTAGGCTTTAGAAAGCGATAGGCTTATACTTAGCTATTTTCAAAGCGTTGATAGAAGGGCTCTTCGTAAATTGTTAATTTCCAGGGAAGGGATGGTAGGCGGGACGGGGCTCGAACCCGTGACCTCCGCCTTGTAAGGGCGGCGCTCTCCCAACTGAGCTACCCGCCTTTACTCCAGACTGTATATTATAACGCCCTTTTACGAATTGGGTACTTTTACCGTGAAAAGGCACTTTAAAGCTCTATATTTAAAATGCGGGGCATAGAAATAGAGGGGGTAGTTTATGAGATTAGCACCACGTGTTCCCTACGATGGGATCATGCATATAAAGTGCAAAGTCGGTTGGATCAAAGTTCAGTGTGAAGACCTTTCGCTCTTTGGAGTCAAGTTTAGATATCTGAACGGGAGCACCTGCGAGCATCACGAGTGGGTTAAGTTGAAGCTCAACATAGACAACCGCACGACCGTATTCAACGGCAGGATTTACAGAGAAGAGAACCGCCATGCGGTAGCTCTGTTTAACGAAGATGACCTGACCATCTCTGAGCTCCTGGGGAGGTTCTTTACGGATAGGATCAGGCGTTCGGGTAGATGCCCTTACTGCAAAGAAAGATGTCCCTGTGAAGGGGCGAGTTGTCCGAGTTGTGGGATGCCCATTGACTTTACACAGGCAGACCTCGTTCAGACCATAAGACGCTTGAAGGTTGGAGACGTCATAGCCGGAAGGTTGCCCGAAGAGGTAAAGAGCAAGGTGTGCGAGGAGAATACAGACTTTGTGGGCTCCTGTGAAAGAATGACAAGAGTATTTGACCTCATAAGGAGGTTTGCACCTACCGATTACCCAGTGCTCATTCTGGGAGAGACCGGAACTGGAAAGGAGCTCACCGCGAGGGCTATACACGAAAAGAGCCCCCGCAGGGAAAAGGCTTTTATCGCTATAAACTGCGGAGCTATACCCGGAGAGCTTCTGGAAGCGGAGCTCTTTGGATACGAGAAGGGAGCATTCACCGGCGCCCACAGGAGAAAGCCCGGAAAGATTGAACAGGCGAACGGCGGCACCCTTTTCCTGGACGAGATAGGTGAGCTCCCTCTGGAATTACAGGTAAAACTCCTGAGGTTCCTTGAGGACTATACCTTCAGCAGGGTTGGCGGGAACGAGACGATTAAAGCCGATGTGAGGCTCATAGCGGCTACGAACGGAGACCTCAGGGAGCTGGTAAGGAAGGGGAAGTTCAGGGAAGACTTATACTACAGGTTAAAGGTGCTTTCAATAGAGCTCCCTCCTCTCAGGGATAGGGGAGAAGACAAGGTTCTAATGGCAAAGTACTTTCTTGAAAAGTTTAAGAGGGAGCAGGAGAAGAGCATAGAGGGTTTCACCGATGAGGCTATTGAACTCATAGAGAACTACTCATGGCCCGGGAATGTCCGGGAGCTCATCAACGTTATGAAGAAGGCTGTGGTCATGACCGATAAGAGGTTCATAGATGCCGTAGACCTTGATGTGGATACCTCTAAGGTTTCTAAGAACATAGGTGGGCAGAGGCTTTTCAACCTGAAGGAACACATGGATAAGCTTGAAAAGGAGCTCGTGGAGAAAGCCTTCAACGTAAGCAAGGGTAATATCAGCAAGATGGCTTCCATGCTGGGTGTCAGCCGCCCCACCGTTTACAAGCTCATAGAGAAGCACAACCTCGCTTAGAACCCCAGGTAAACTTCAAAGCCTACGTAAAGGCTGTTTCCCTTTGAGCTGTTCTTATAGCCACCCCTAAGCCCTGCAGAGAACCTGTTTGTGTAATACTCACCTATGACCCCCGTCTGGACGGCTCTGTAGTCTTCATTCCCGTGCCCTATGAGCTCAACCCCCAACCTCGTGTTCTCTGATAAGGCTTTCTTCTTTAATCTTCCACGCGCCCACAGGTAGGAGGTGGCTGAGCTGTAGCTGGTTATAAAGCTCGCGTTGGTGCCGTTGTTGAACCAGCTATCAACCTCTACCTGAAGGAGGAGGCTGTCTTCAACACCCTTGACCTCTATACCGCCTGTGTCCGGAGATACGCTCGTGTCCCTCCGCTCCCAGCCCAACCATCCTGTCAGACTCCATCCGGGAAAGTAGTACCTGTAGCCCGCCGACAACTGGAAGGCTGGCGCCTCAGCTTCCACCTCAACGCTGCCCTGCTCAAACTTATAGGTCAGGTAGTCAATCCACGCCTTTCCCAAGAGAGAGCCCCTGCTGTTCATCTTCTGTTCCACCAAAGAGCCTATGTAGGAGTAGGACTGAGACCTGGTGTCTATCTCAGAGCCGCTCAGCAGACTGAACTCGGCGCTTAAAACCGTGGTTGATACAAGCATAATTCCTGTAAGAAGTTTAATCCTCATGCCATTCTCCTTTGAAGGCTTATGGGTTCGTCTTCACCTGCAATCCCGTAAAAACGCTCGTCCTCCACCTTTAGCCCGTACCGGTACGCCTTTATCCCATGAAAGTAAAGCTCCTGCCCCCACACTATCGTCCCCCTGACGCCTTTGGAGAGATTTCCTCCCTTCACAAGGACGCGCTTCGCGCGTATCTCTCTGTAAGTCAAAAGTCTCATTCCTTTATCGCTTACGTCCTCGGTGGTGTAAGGGATGAGCTCACCCTCAACGTAGAGCAGCCCGGGGGCGTGCATGTTCTTGCGACGCTGTCTCGGACGTGCTCTGGGGCTATTCAGGAGCTTTAAGAGGACTTCCAGGGGCGTGGAGCTCGGTCTGTCGTGCTCCTCCATGTACTTCTTAAGGAGGAACCGGAAGTTAAAGGTTTCTATGGCGCTTAAAGCCTCAGGGCTAAGTTCTTTAAAGAGTATTCCACTTCTGAAGAAGCTGCCACCTGCACAGGGTTTTGAGTATATGACCTTACCCTCAACTTTCAGCTCACTCTCGTTGAAGGGTATGGTTAGCAGGAGCTCGTCTCCGGAGTTGAAACGGCGCTCTGATATGATGGCTGCACCCCTGCCGTGAAGGTCTTCCAGTGTAACAGGAACGTTGCCCTCCCAGCTTTTCACCATAGCCGGGAAGTTTGCAGGGAACCTGTACTCCTTTCTGGGAAACCTCTTCCGTGTAGTCCACGCCACGTAGGTGGACGCTATGCCCAGATTCAGAGATGCCCAGAATATATTGGCGGCGTAAACCCCTCTGTTGGGGACGTTCAGGAGCTGGGAGAGTCCGTAGCCGACGCCCACGGCGCTTCCCACGAGTACGAGCGTTTGGGGAAGGGACTCCTTTATGCTGCTCCTGTTATCGTTATCCTTTTCGGTCACCATGAAACGGGGTCTCTTCAACCTGATAAAGCCGAGCAGTGACTTCATGAAGGTGAAGAAGCGAGCCATGTTGTACTGCTCCAGGAGTGCCATCCTCCCGTAGCCCCTTGAAGCCTCCTCAAAAGCCCACACGGACAGAAATATGTGGGGCAGAAAAACTGGCAGGAACTCCTTCAGACTTACACTTATGGGAAGTTTCCCGGTGAGCAGCACTACCACCGGAGCTGTATAGAAGATCGCCTTCTGAAAACCGTCAAGGTAAGTGCTCATTGAGGCGAAGTAGTTTATCCTCTGGGGTAAGGTGAGCCCTCTGGTCAGGAGGGGGTTCTCCTTGGCGAACACCTGCATCGCCCCTTCTCCCCACCTGCCTCGCTGGTTCTTGAAGGGAGCTAAGTCTGCGGGAGCCACGCCGTAGGCGAGCACGTGAGGGTAATACACCGACTTCCAGCCCTTTGCGTGGAGTCTTATTGAGGTGTGCAGGTCTTCGGTGACGGTGCCTGTCGCAAAGCCGCCTATGTCCTCCAGCGCCTTTCTTCTCACGACGGCACAGCTTCCGCAGAAGAAGGCTGAGTTGGTTCTGTCCTTTCCCCTCATGATCACCCTGAAGAAGAGGGACTGCTCGTTCCAGAGTTTCCCCCTCACGAGCCTGTGCTGGTAGGAGTCCACGTTGTAGAAGTCCTGAGGTGTCTGGACGAAGGCTACCTCCTCGTCCGCAAAGTACCCGAGAGTCCTGTCAAGGAAGTCGGGCTGGGGTACGTGGTCTGCGTCCAACACGGCGATGAAATCGCCGTCCGTTTTGCCGAGAGCGTTGTTTAGGTTTCCAGCCTTGCCGTGTTCGTTGGTGTACCTCGGTATGTATCTGCACCCGAGCTCCTCACACAGCTCTCTGACCTCCCTTCTGCTTCCGTCGTCAAGGACGTAGGTTCTGTGGGGGTATCTGACCGAGATAGCTCCCTGTATGGTTTTCCTGAGCAGTTCTGGACTCTCGTTTAGGGTTGGTATAAAGATGTCCACCTTTAAGTCCTTGGGAGGGTCCTTGGTTTTCCTGTTGGGCAGACGCCACACCATGTAGAAGAACATGATGCTCGCTATGAGTCCGTACACCTCGGCTCCGTAGAGGACTGCGGAAAACAGAGGTGCATCTGGATTTAGGGTTCCGAGCCTCCAGACTATATAGTAAGTTGATACGGATACAGATAGCAGTATTAGAAACCTCCTGAAACCTTCCGTCTTCATGTCTTCCTCCTTCTTTGTTTGTAAGTGCAATAAGTGTGCCAGGGTTGAAGGTGTTGGCTACCAAGGCTTATAGAAAGGACAGCCCGTCCGGTGTAAAGATGCCTTACAGGTGCTTTCTCCGTACGCTGGTATATAAGGGTTTAGGGTTTGTAAGTTCTCTTTACAGGCGTAAAGCCCCATTACACTTCAGAACTTTATGGGGATCCTCACCTCAACTATGTAGTCGGGTGCGTCGTCCGTAAGACCCATGTAAATGCCGAAGCTGACGGGTACGTTCCTGGTCACCGACATACCCGCACCGAACTTGAAGAGGGCTGAGTTAAGTATTGAGTTCTTTACCCTCTTCTTGCCCTCCTCGGTCTCTATGTAAGTGGATAAGGTATAACTCTCTATGAACTGGGCTGATATGGAGAACATGTAGCTAAGAGCGTAAGCCATGCCCACGTTAAAGTTTATGGTGTCTCCGGGATATACCTTCCTGAGGAAGCCCGTTTCCAGCTCGGCGTCTGAGTCTACGTTCGCGCTTATCTGTTTATTGACCTCTTCGGGTATGTTGTATATGTAGGCGAGCCCTCCGTAAACGACCACGGGGTCTATGCTCTTCACCAGGTTGAATCCCGCTCTGACAGAGGCGTACCCCGTCCCCGTCGGAACGTCCTTCTCGGGGTCTATGTCAAAGGGACTCCTTCCCGTCTTGGTTTTATAACCTGCGTTGAGTATAAGGGCAGGTCTTGAGGCTGTTTCCTTTAGGGGCTGAATGCTCACGCCGATCGCCACGTCCCCCATGTCCGCCCTTTCCATGTCCCTCTCGCCCCTGTCCGTTTCTCCCGAACCCACGATGCTGACCATGTCGTACCTGTACACTAAAGGTACGCTCACCTCAAGCTGCAGGAAGTTGGTAACACCAGCCCGAAGTATGAACGTGTTTACGAATATGTTTCTCTTGGCGGACTCTATGCCGAACTGACCGAGGGTGAGGAACACGGGGTCAAGGATGGCAAAGCTCTCAAGGAATATCTGCCTCGCCGAGTAGTAAGTGTAGGTGAAATTCTCCTCAACCTCAAACTGACCCCCCTTAAGGAGGACGTAGTCTCTCTCAAACTGGGACAGAACGTGCTCAGGCTCCCTCTCGTCCCCGAAAGCGGACAGCGTTGCAAGTGTCAAAATTAGCGCTAAAAACGGTATCATAAGATCCTCCTTCCCCTAAGTTGCTAAAAGTCTGTGCTGTAAGTGTATGTGGGCAGTACGGGCGGCAGCAGTTCTCCCCTGAGGCTACCGGCGTTTACCGTTCTCATATCCTCTTCGCTTATAGCGAGTTTGTGGTTGTCGTCCTCAACATCTGACTCTATGACGAGGGCTATTCCCCTGTACCAAGCCTTCTCAAACTCCTTTACGGACATAACCGTATTCCCAAAGGCGGGGTCTGCTATAAAGACACGTCCCCTGTATATACCCCTGAATACAACGAAGTGCTTGTAGTTGTTTATTACTATGGTCACTATAACCGGCTTGTGGAGAGATGCCAGACCCTTTATAGTGGTCTTTATACCGTAGGCTCTGTATCCCTTTCTCTCCGCGTACCTCTTCATGTCTAATAGGGAAAAGCCCTTTCTCTTAGCTATCTTCTCCCGATTTCCCTTTTCAAACATCTCTCTGGTAACGGATTCCTCTTCCACCGGCAGGTGCAGGTAGTACCTGAATATTGTGGCTACCGTTGCCGAACCGCAGCTGTAATCAAGCTTCTGCCTGACTATGTTGTTAAACTTCAGCTCCGAAGAAGGCTTCACGTCCACCTTTACGGTTGCCGAGCTCCCTACGCTTCCCATAGGTAAAAAGAGGGAGGACGACCCCCTCTGGGTCATCTGAGAACAGCCTAATATTAAGGGAAGGGTGAGAAGATACAGCCATCTCATGGGAGTGTGCTCCCGTTTATCGCATTCAGAACGGTATTTATGTTGAAGGTCGGGTTGGTCAGGTTGGATTCCAGAATTATGAATATGTTGTAGGAGTTGTTCACTGCGGAATTTGAGGCGTTTACAGGATTCCAGGCGTTACTCTGGGCGTTGTCGGATATGAAAACGGAACCGTTCAAGTTCAGAGACCCATTTATGTCTATGTTCTGGATTAAGTTTCCGAGCGTGCCGTCCACTATATCCCCGGTCATACCACCGATCACATTCAGCCCCTGAGCGTAGACCCTGTCAAGTTCGTGGTCGCTGACCAGGGCTATCTCCTGAGCTTTCACTAAGGAAACCAGTATGAGTCCAAATATCATCACCGCTAAAATGTGTTTCATCTCAATTCCTCCTGACGATGTCCCCGCAGACCTGATACACGAGTCTCTTGTTTTCCATGAGCTGCCAGGACACCCTTATGTTTATAAAGGCGTTGCCCTTCTTGCCGTACTGTCTCTGAGCGTTTATGACGCTTGACACGAGAACGTCGTTCATTATCTTTGGCAGGTCTGAGTCCTTCTTAGGGTACTTGACCGTATATACGTAACAGGTGTTGTCAACTATCGTGTAAGACTTTAGACCACCGTCACCGAAAGATACAAGGAACTTACTCGCACCGAAGGTGGTTCCGATGGAGAACAAGAAGAGAGTGAGAAGTACGTGCATAGCAACCTCCTAATAAAAAGAGGGGAAGGGGGAACCCTTCCCTCCCTGTGCTTCAGAAACCGGGTGTTATGGGTACGAAGAACGAGGTTCCTACTTCCGCGTTTCCTGCTATGGCTGTGTTTCCGGAAGCCTGATTGGAGAAGTTTACAGACGTCTGGACGTTCGTCTGGGTTACAACAGAGTTGGATACAACACCGTTTACCACAGCTATGTTGGAACCGGCGTTTACCGCTGAGGTTGCAGCGTTAACTATGGTCCATCCGCTCGCAGCCCTCTGGGCGTTGTCGTTTAGCTGGACAGAGTTCATGTTGTTGTCCTGATCCGTGTCTGAGAGGTCTGAGCAGAAGCAGTTGTCTATTATCTGTCTCTGCTTGTTCAGGTTTATGGCTATGGCGAGGGCGTCCGCATTGGCGAAGTTGTTGTGGTTGCTCGCATACTGGTTGTTGGTCTGCGCTATGGCGCTTCCGTCAACAGCCCCGTCAACGAAGATTATGTTCACGCCGGAGTTTACCGCAGACTGAGCCATGTTTATGGCGCTTAGAGCCGAGAACTCCATCTGGGCGTTGCCGTTCAGCTGAACTGAGTTGTTATTGTTGTTCTGGTCGTCTATGTTCGCGTGAACCGTGTGGACGTACTGACCGGGTTCTCCAGCGAGCTCAAGGTTGCCCGCCACAGCTACATCGTTGGACTCAACGTTCCCCGTGTAGGTCTGGGCTTCGTTGTCAAAGTTCCTTGCGTTCTGGTAGTTGGACTGCACCATGTTTGAAGAGGATACGCTCTTTGCAGCCATAACGTTTATGCCCGTGTTACCCGCGGATACCGCTGAGTTGGTAACGTCAAGACCGCTCGCCTCTCTCTGGGCGTTGTCGTTCAGCTGGACTGAGTTGTTGTTGTTGTCCTGGTCAACTATTTCAAGGAGTTCACCTTCAAACACGCCTTCGGCGTTCTTGACGTTCTGGGTTTGCTTGTTCACGTTCCCCGCGAGGGCTCTGCCGTTGGCAGCCTCCGCCTTGGCTATGTTCAGATGGCTTTCTGCCGTCTGGGTGTTCGTCTGCATTAGAGAGCTCTCTGAGACGTCTCCCATTGACATGACGTTGAAGGCATGGTTGTAAGCCGAGTTTGCGAGGTTTGATATGAGAACTCCGCTTGCCTCTCTCTGGGCGTTGTCGTTCAGTTGGGCTGAGTTGTTGTTGTTGTCCTGGTCAACTATCCTGTTGGGGACGAACTCATCATCAACCTCTGAGCCGTAGACGTTGTTTATATCCTGGGTGACACCGAGCTCTGCGTTTCCAGCCACCGCTAAGGGTGCCTCACCGGTCTGGGCTTCGGCGTAGTTACCCATGTTCTTGGCTACCTGCACGTTTGTCTGGTAGCCCTCGGTTCCCGATACCGTGTTAGCTACGAAAACGTTCATGCCGCTGTTGGCTGCTGAAATGGCTGCGTTCTCAAGCATGAGAGCTGAGCTCTCCATCTGGGCGTTGTCGTTCAGCTGGACTGAGTTGTTGTTGTTGTCCTGGTCAACTATGTCGCCGTTGTTGTTGACCGTCTGGGTCTCTTTGTTGAGGTTGAAGGCTATTGCGATCTCTTCCTCTGCGTAAGCGTTGTTGGCTGTGTTTACGTGGTTCATAGCAGTCTGGAGGTTGGTCTGTGAGAAGGTATGGCTGAAGGACTTGTCGGGGTCTGAGGGTGGCGGGTCTCCGTCGTCTTCACCAGGACCGTCTATGAGTATGTTTACCGCTGCGTTTATGGAGCTCTTGGCAGAGTTTATTATTCCGCCGGCGGTCGCCTCCATCTGGGCGTTGTCGTTGAGTTGGACTGAATCAAGGTTGTTGTTCTGCCCGTTTATCTCAGCGAAGTGCCTGTTGTCGTTGTCAATGACCTGAAGTCCCTGGGCGCTCACGTCGTCCAGCTCTTCCTCGTTTATGACCTGCATCTCGCCCGCCTGGGCTACACCTAACGTCCCTATCGCAAATACTGCTGACAGAAGCAAACTTCTCTTGGAATTCATAATTGACACCTCCTTATGGTGTTCTTAAATTGAAGGAATAAGGCTCTACTCGGCGCTTCTGGCGCCCTTTTAACTTTTTCGTTAAAAAAAGCTACTCGGGAGCCATGTGTTTGCCTCTATTGACCATACTTCCACCTCCTTCAACGCTCAAAAGCTGACCTCAATCCTGGGTACAGTGGAGCTCTTTCTTCTCTCGCTCTCCTTTACAGCTTCATCCCAGAGGATGATCCTCTGGTCTATGTCCAACGGGCTGGGTTCATGTAGGGACACGCCGGCAGCCACGTTGTCAAGCTCTTCCTCGCTCACGTGGTATCTACCCGCCTCGTCCACCTCAAGGGCGTACAGGTGGGCAGTGCCTCCGATGAAGAGAGCGACCAGAAGAGCAAGCATGAACCCTGTTGTGCAATAAGCGTGCCATATAGGAGAAGTGTTGCTGTGCAAACATTCGGGGGTTTTCTCCTCCCTGATAGCCTGTAAATGAAGTTTACAGCTCCGTTGTGCCTCGGTGAAGTTGTAACCTTTGGTACTCTAACCTGTCCTGCGTTGTGTAAAGGTCTTTTATAGGGATGTTAAAGGGCTTTACTCGTGTGTATCTATGAGGAGGTTCCCGAACCTGTCAACCTCGGCTGAAGAACCCGGCGGTAGAACCGTTGTGGAGGAGTACTCCACCACTATCGCAGGTCCGTAAATCCTGTTGCCCCAGCGCAGGCTCTCCCTCCTGTAAACCCTGGTTTCTTGAAACTCACCGCCGAAGGCGGTCTTTACAGAAGTTAAAAGAGCTCCCGAGCTGTCCTCTCCAGACTTCTCACTAAAACTGGGTAGCGTGGGCTTTCTGGGAACGCCAGTAGCCCTGAGCCTTATGTTGACTATCTCGGTTTCCCTGTCGTGCCTGTAGCCGTAGGTTTTCTCGTGTTCCCTGTGGAAGGACTCCTCGTAACCCTCCGACAGGGGAACGGTTAGCTCGTAGGACTGTCCCCTGTACCTCATGTCAAGAAGTCTCTGCAGGGTAAGCTCTTCGGGGGTGAAGCCTTCCCTCTCCATATCCTCAATCGCCTTATCTTCCAGGGCTTGGAAGAGTTCCTCCAGCTGCAGGTAGCTCGTCTCTGGGCCTCTGAGCATGACCGTCAGGGAGTAGTCCTTAACGGTGTCCGCCAGGAGCATTCCCAGGGCTGAGAACATGCCCGGATTACGGGGCACCAGCACTTTAGGTATGCCGAGCATACGTGCCAGGAAGACTGCGTGAAGCCCGCCCGCCCCACCGAAGGTTATGAGGGTAAACTGCTGGGGGTCGTGCCCTCTCTGAACCGAAACTTTTCTGAGAGCTCTCTCCATGTTTGAGTTCGCCACCTCAAGGATAGCCTCTGCAAGCTCTTCTGGGGAAGTATCAAGCTGTTCGCTGAGTTTCCTTAGGGGCTCACCGAGCCTGTCTGGGTAGAGCCTCATCTCTCCCCCAAGGAAGTACTCGGGGACGAGCCTACCCAGGAAGAGGTTCGCGTCCGTTACGGTCACGTCCTCACCGCCCCTGCCGTAGCATACGGGTCCCGGCTCAGCGCCCGCGCTCTGGGGACCTACCCGGAGCATGCCACCCTCATCTATCCAAGCTATTGAACCGCCTCCAGCCCCTATGGTGTGTATGTCTATCATGGGTACCTTTATGGGCAGTCCGTTTATCTTGGCCTCCGTGGTGATCGTTGGCGCTCCCTCTATGAGGGATACGTCCGTTGAAGTCCCACCCATGTCAAAGGTTATGAGCCTGTCAAAGCCGGTTAGCCTTCCCACGTGAAGGGCACTTATTACGCCCCCGGCAGGTCCGGACAGGACTGTTCTGACAGCCTCCCTCTTTGCCACCCCCGAGGATATTATTCCCCCGTTTGACTGCATTATGCTCAGGCTGTCCTCTTTACCGAGGTTCTTCTCAAGATAGGATATGTAGCCCTCCATTTTGGGAGAAACGTAGGCGTTAACGGCGGTAGTTGATGCCCTCTCAAACTCCCTGAACTCCGGGAGTATCTCATGGGAGAGGGAGACGTGGATACCGAGCTTTACGAGCTCCTCGCCGAGCTCCCTTTCGTGAGCTGGGTTGGCGTAGGAGTGGAGCAGGCACACCGCTACAGACTCCACACCGAGCTCTCTAAGCCTATCTACGAGGGCGTCCACGTCCTTTAGGGGTAGCTCCTCTATTATCTCTCCCCTGTGGTTTACCCTGCCTCCAACACCCAGACGGAGCTCCCTAGGTATCAGAGGGGCGGGTCTTCTGTAATGGAGGTCGTACAGACGCTCTCTGTTCTGCCTGCCTATCTCAAGGATGTCCTCAAACCCTCTGTTGGTTACGAACGCCGTCCTTGCCCCCTTCCTCTCAAGGAGTGCGTTGGTAGCTACCGTTGAGCCGTGAACTACCCTCCTGCCCTGCCCTCCTATGCTTTCAAGTCCTTTGAGAACTGCCTCGGCTGGGTTGTGGGGTGTGGATAGGACTTTTAGAACCTCCAGGCTCCCTTCCTTAAAGAAGACGAAGTCGGTGAACGTTCCGCCTGTGTCCACACCCACGAAGATCATCGGGAATATTATCTCAGAACTTTGAGGAGCAGCTTGGTAGTCCAGGGAAACAGCAGGGAGGAGAGAGCGGCGCTTATGTAGAGGGCTATTGAGGTCGTGTCATCTATCAGACCGGAGGAGTGGGCTATCTCCGTACCCGCTATCATCAGGGTGAAAGGATAGGAGAGGAGCAGGGAGGAGGTGATCAGCTCCTTCGGGGTAAAGCCGGCGGTCAGCAGTAGGGGCGATGGAATTAACCTGACCAGGAGCATCAGCGCGAGGAACATTCCCACGGACTTTGCGGTGTCAAAGTTCAGGGAGGAGAGCTCCATATCCATACCGGTCTTTATGAAGAATATGGGTATAAGGAAGCCGTAGCCTATGGAGGAGAGCTTCTCCTCAAGGTCGTGCTTCTTCCTTATGAAGAAGGAAAAGACCGCGCCCGCAAGGAAAGCACCCAGAACGCTCTCTATCCCGGCGAGGCTAGCTATAACGGAGGTTGAGAACATGAGCGCGAGGCTGAGTCTCACCGCTATCGCACTCGGGTCCTCCTCATAGGTGAGCTTCTTGACCATCTCAGGAAACCACCATACGAGGAGCTTGACTACCCTGAATAGGAGAAAGAAGCCGACGAAGAATCCCCCCACGAGTGCCGTCTCAAGGAGAAATGAGCTCCAGCCGTGAAACCTCCCCACCTTCTCCATGAGAGTGAGAGCGAACAGGCTGACGAGCTCCCCTATCACCCCCACTATCATCACGCGTTTAGCCAGCGGGCTTGAGAGTATTCCCATGTCCCTCAGGGTGGCGAGCATCAACCCCACGGATAGGAGCGAGAGTATAACGACGGATGTAAGGCTCAGGTTCAGGAGAAGCGCTGCTGCGGTTGCTGTTATGAGTATCAGGAACGTGTAAAGGGTATATATACCCAGGAGTCTGCCCTTTATACTCTCAATCAGGTTGAAGTCTATCTCAAGCCCGGCGAGGAACATTAGTAGCAGGAAGCCGAACTCCGCGAGGAAGTCAAGCACCTCAGGGACTTCCTGAACACCTCCGAGCAGGTGACCGAGGGCGAGACCCAGTATGAGCTCCCCCACCGGAACGGGCATCCTGAGTGCGCGGGAGAATATGGGAGAGAAGAACGCTCCCGTGAAGACTATGAGCAAGATGAACTCAGCGCTCAAGGGATACCTCCGGCACCAGCAGTGTGGTCAGCTTAGCCTTATTGGCGAGCAGGTGAGGTGTGTAGGGTGAGAATAAACTTGACTTTCTGCCGGGTGTGTAACCCAAGGCGAGCAGGTTGAAGTTTCCCTTAAGGAGCTTTAGGGTCTCCCTCACGGGATTCCCTTCCTTTCTTATCAGGTTCACGTCTATGTCCGCTACGGCTTTCGTCCTGTCCACGAAACTTTTGAGGCTCTCAAGTATCTCCTTCTCCTCCTTGGTGAGCATCTTCTCTATGCTCGTGACGAAGAGGATGAACACCTTGCTCCCGAAGAGCCTGGCGAAGTCAACGGCACTGGGCAGCAGGAAGCCGAGGGCGTCCGTGTTGGCTGAGACGAGTATGTTTTCGTAGGGGTGGGTGCCCCTCAGTATAGCCGAGGGGACTCTCAACTCCTCAAAGACCCTGTCCACGACCGAGCCCGAGAGGAAGCCTCCGCTGTCCCTGAGTAGATAGAAGCCGGCGTCCTCAACGGAGCCGAGCCTGTCGGGTTCCACCTCCAGCCACTCTCTGACCTTGACCCTCTCCTTAACGTACTCAACCTCATCACCGGATAGCCCGCACACGACACCCTTGGAGCCCCACTTGAGGGGGAAGTTGGGCGTTCCTTTGGTCACCATGTTCACGAAGAGTTCTATCTGGGAGGGTTCTCCGACCACGAGCAATCTGTCTCCCGGCTGAACCCTTATGTCTGTGCGGGGCAGGATTATGCTCCCCTCCCTGTATATGAGCGCTATCCTGACGTTCCTCTGCCTTAGCTCGCTCAACTTCAGGAAAGCTGCCGGAGAGCTCTTTGTTATGAGAACCTCCGCCACCTCGCCCCGCCTGAGCCCTATGCCCACCGGATACTTGACAACACCCTGTCCCTTGAGGAGGTTCTTAAGGAGAGCCCCGAGCACGTCCGGTACCGATATGAGCTCTATGGAGAGCTCTCTGAACTCACCGCTTTCTGGTCTCTCCTTCGCTACAAATACGAAAGTCCCCTTAAAGCCGAAGGCTTTCCTCAGAACCCTCGCTATGTCAAGGGTGCTCTCTTCGTTCAGAAACGAGATAACAGCCTCTACCTCGTTCAGCTCTATCTTCTCCCGCCAGAGCTCTATGTCGGTTGCGCTGCCGGGAACCACCCTGAGGTTCTCAAGGTTCCTCTCCTTTTCCAGGAAGCTCCTGAGTCTCTCCCCCTCCTTCTCTACGACCACCACCTCCGAGAAGGTGGACACTATCTCCGTTATCTCCTCAACGTACCTTCCGAGCCCGAGAATAACTACGCTCATACCCCCAGCCTCCTGCCGAGCTCCACCGCCACCTCCTCCAACTGTTCCATACCCCTGACGTCCCTATCCCTCATGGGCATCTTTACGATCCTCATACCTCTGAACCTCTCCTCAATCTCCCTCATGTACTCTCTCTCCTGCTCCTTTCTGGCGGTCAGGAACTCGTCCCTGACGTTCTCGGGCAGAACCTTGTTTACTACAAGGGTATCTACTCCTACCCCGAGCTTTCTGAGGGAGGTTACCAGCCTGGAGGTCTCCTCTATTGAGAGCCTCTCGGGGTTCAGGACGGGCACGAAGAGGGTCTCCCTTGATAGGAGTATCTCTGAAAAGCGTGAGAACCTCCTCCGCCTCTCCTCAAGGATATCCAAGGCTCTGTCCTCCTTATCTCTGCCGCCGGCAGACCAGAACCTCTTGGCTGTCTTCCTCCTCTTCAGGAGCTCCTCAAGCCAGGCGCCGACCCTTCCCACAGTCTTTAGCATCTGGAGCGTGTGTCCCGTGGGGGCTGTGTCTATAACGAAGTGTTCGTAGTCGTCGTAGCTCCTCAGGACGGTCTTGGAAAGTTCTTCAAGGGTGGCGGACTCTTCGGTTCCCGGTGTTTCCTCTACACTGCGGAAGGCTTCCCTGACCTTTTCAAAGACATCTGGGCTAACTAAGGGCTCTATGCTCGCAAGGGCGTTCTTTATGTATTCCTTAACCACCCCTTCGGGGTCTATCTCAAGAACATGAAGCCCTTCGGTCACCTTGAGAATACCCTTGCCTTCCACGCCGAGTATGTCCGAGAGGGAGTGGGCTGGGTCTGTGGACACGAGCAGGACTCTCCTTCCTTTCCTTGAGAGCAGCAGGGCTGTAGCGGAGGACAGGGTGGTCTTTCCAACGCCTCCCTTCCCGCCGAACAGAATCAGTTTCTTATCAAGCATCAAGAAAAGTTTAAACGTATGTCGGAGGATTTTGTGAACTGGGATACGAGGCTGAGCACGTCCTCCACCGTTTTAAAGTTTTCCGGATACTTCACCTGCATGTATTTGAGCTTAACGCCCAACGAGTCCATAGCCTTGACCACGCTCTCCACCTTCTCCTGAGGCGGTATAAAGGGTGCTATTACGCCCACCTCGTCCCCTCCGAGGCGGAATATTAGGGGTGAGGTTATGTCAAGGATATCCACCTTCATAAGCTTTATTATGGTGTCCCGTATGTCGTGCATACCGCAGCACTGGACGTTTATGAACTCAACGAGCTTCGTTAGAACTTCGTTTCCCCGCTCCCACCCGAACCTGCGGTTGACCTCAAATAGGTTCTGTATGTCAAATACCGTGAAGCAGAAAGGCTCACCTTTCTCTATGAAAGCCTCAAGGGTAGGCAGGAAAAGGTCTCCCTTTATGGCTCCGGTGAAGTCTATGTAGTAAAAGCTCCACCTTATCTTGTCTATCTCCGTATCTATCTCCGGTATAACGGCGAAGCCGCCTTCCATGCGTGAGAGAACCTTAACGGCGTAAGGAACGATGTCCGGGTCAAAGTGCTCGCCCGCGAGCTCTTCAAGCTCTCTCAGGGCTACATCCCAGGGCTTTGAACGTTTGTAGATCCTCCTCGCCGTCATAGCCTCAAAGGAGTCAGCTATCGTGTATATACGTGCGAGGAGCGGTATCTCCTTTCCCTTCTTCCCGAAGGGGTATCCCGTGCCGTCGTACTTCTCCTGATGGTAGAGGAGGACGTTAAGACTGCCCTCAGGTAACTCCAGTCCCTTCACGAGCTCGTAGCCGAACTTGACATGCAACTTCATGACCTCGTACTCTTTGGGTGTAAGCCTGGTTGGTTTGAGAAGTATTACGTCAGGTATGGCAACCTTACCAACGTCGTGTATGTAGCCTCCGGTTTCAAGCTCTTTTAGCTCTTCCTCGGTGAGTCCGAGAGCCCTACCTATCTCAACGGCGTAAACAACACCTCTCTCAGTGTGTCCCTTAGTATAGGTGTCCCTCAGTTCAAGAAGTTTGATGAAAAATTCTGGGTTCATATCACCCCTGACTTAAACGTAAGGATTTTAGTATTCATTTTCTATGATTTCTTATAGCGAGAGTTTAAAAAAACATAAAACTAACTTATAAAAGACCTCCCAGGAGGTCTCCCAGGTATGCAACCAAGAGGAACCTCGGCAACCTTCCCACGAAAGAGGCTATCAGGAAGGGCAGCCTCGGCATCTCAAATATCCCTGCGAGCCAGCAGATCACCTTGAAGGGTATAGGCGTCAGGGCTGCGAGCAGGACCGCCCAGACCCCAAACCTGTTGAAGAGAGCCTCGCCTTTGAGGAAGTTCCTCTCACCCAGGAGCTTCTTTGCCACAGGTTCCCCCAGAAGGAGCCCCAAGGTGTGGGCTGTAAGACCACCCAGCACGCTTCCCAAGGTGGCTACAAGGGCGGAGAGCAGGGGACTCAACCCGAGGGCTGTCGCTCCTGCTATGAAGGGGTCGGGGGGGACGGGCTGGGCTATGCTCTCGCTGAAGGATATCAGGAATATGCCCGCGTAACCGTAGCTCTCCACCACACCCCTCGCCCACGCTTCAAGACCTTCAAGCATATACACCTCCGCTCGTTCAGATGCACCTTAGTATATAACGACATGAGGTCACCGAGCTCTGCCTTCGGATAGCCAGGCTGTAGGTTAAAATACTTAACCATGTCTGCGATAGTAGAGGTTCACGGAAGAGAGGTTCTTGACTCCAGGGGAAACCCCACCGTGGAGGCTGAGGTAGTTCTGGAAAGCGGATCTGTCGGCAGGGCGATAGTGCCCAGTGGAGCTTCAACCGGTGAGAGGGAAGCCTTAGAGCTGAGGGACGGAGACCCGAACAGGTTCCACGGCAAGGGAGTCCTGAAGGCTGTTGACAACATAAGGGGAGAGATAGCCAAAAGGGTGTGCGGAATGGAGTCCCTCAATCAGAGGGAGATAGACGAAACCCTCATTGAGCTTGACGGAACTGAAAACAAGAGCAGGCTGGGGGCAAACGCGATACTCGCGGTGAGTATGGCTGTGGCAAGGGCAAGTGCCGAAGAGCTTGGTGTTTCGCTGTACGAGTACCTCGGGGGCAGGTTTGGTGTCAGGTTGCCCGTGCCCCTAATGAACGTCATAAACGGGGGTGCCCACGCTGACAACCCTCTGGACATACAGGAGTTTATGATAGTGCCCGTCTGTGGAGGTTCCTTCAGGGAAGCCCTCAGGGCTGGGGTTGAGGTGTTTCACACCCTCAAGAAGGTATTGAAGGAGAAGGGTTTTTCCACAAACGTGGGAGATGAGGGCGGCTTTGCCCCTAACCTGAGTTCAACCCGCGAGGCTCTGGACACGCTGGTCAGCGCCATAGAGAAGACGGGCTATAAGCCCGGTGAGGACATCCTCTTAGCCCTTGACTGCGCCTCTTCGGAGTTTTACGAGAACGGCGTTTACAACCTTGAAGGTAATAAGCTCTCCTCTGGTGAGATGGTTGAGTTTTACGAAGGGCTGATAAAGGACTACCCTATAGTGTCCATAGAAGACCCTCTCTCCGAAAACGACTGGGAGGGCTGGAAGAGGCTCACGGAGGCTCTCGGCGGTAGAGTCCAGCTGGTAGGGGACGACCTCTTTACCACGAACCCCAAAGTCCTGAAGGAAGGGATAGATATGGGTGTAGCCAACTCAATCCTTATAAAGCTGAACCAGATAGGCACCCTCTCGGAGACTATGGACACGATAATGCTTGCCAAGGAGCACGGATACACAGCCATAATCTCCCACCGCTCCGGTGAGTCCGAGGACACCTTCATATCTCACTTAGCTGTTGCCACCAACGCCGGACAGATAAAGACAGGCTCGGCTTCCAGGTCGGACAGGGTTGCAAAGTACAACGAGCTCCTTAGAATAGAGGAGGAGCTTGGTTATGGAGCGCAGTTCTGGGGAAAAGAGGAGTTCAGGAGATTTCTCAATAGTTAGAAAGCTGGCTTACGGGTTCCTTGCGCTCGCTCTATTAAACACGCTCGCAAACCTCTTCTTCTCCGAGCTGAACCTTAAGAAGGTTGTCCAGTTGAAGCTCGCCTCGGACAGGCTCTCAAAGCTCATAGAGGTTGAGAAGGGGAAGAACCTGAGACTTACCGCCCTTCACGCTCGCGTCAATAGAAATCCAAGATTTTACAAGGAGAAGTTCGTCAGGGAGTACCTGCTGATGTTCAAGAAGGGGGAGAGGGTTATACCCCTTCCGAGGGAGCTGTGGTACAGGTGATCACTTCTTGACCTCTTCCAATCTCCGGGAGGCTGCAAGTAGAACCGCTTCAGTTACCACCTGACCGTCAACGGTTGCAACTCCCTTCATCTTTGAGAGGGTCTTCTTGAGGGATATGGCTTCCAGCTCCATTCTTATCTGGTCTCCGGGGAAGACAGGTCTCTTGAAACGTGCCCCGTCTATACCCGCAAAGACTATGGCGTACTTGCCTATCTCAAGGTTCAGGGACTTTATCATCAGTATGCCGCCTACCTGTGCCATAGCTTCCAGGACATAAACCCCTGGGAAGAGGGGAAAGCCCGGGAAGTGTCCCTGAAACACGGGCTCGTTGACCGATACGTTCTTTATGCCCACTATCCTCTTGCCCTCTTCGTACTCAACTATCCTGTCAACGAGCAGTATGGGATACCTGTGGGGTAGTATGTTCATTATTTCCAGCACGTCCATGGGGGTATTATATATCAAAGATAACTTCCCCAACGTAGTGGCTGTCTTCTTTAGAGACCCTTAGCCTGTGGTAGGTGGCTGCCTTTATCACGAGTTTTGAGGTGTGCCTGTCGGGGTTAAACTTCTCCCCTGAGAGTCTCGCTTTAACGTAGTCCTCTCTTAGCTCTACGATTTCGCATCTGGAGGCTACAAAGCCTTTACTCTCGTGAAGGACGAGGGCTTCGTTTATTATGTCCGCCAGAAGGAAGGGCAGGGGACTCTGGACTTCAATCTCGTGGCTCTCTGCTGGCTCTACCCTGTCTATGTCCGTTATCTCGTTGAAGGTTGCGAGAAGTGCCCTGCAGAAGAGCTCTTCAAGGCTCTCAGCCCTAACCCTTATCCCCGCATCGGCTGTTATGTCATCTATGGTTTCGTAGAACATGTTTCACTTATATTTTAAAATTTAAGTCGGGAGCGAAAAATGGTAAAAAGGCTTTTAATCTGGTCTATCGTAGTGTCTGTTTTTGCCTTGATGTCCTGTGCAAAGATCGTTGATAACGAGAGATTCATTCTTAACAAAGGCAAAAGCTATGCTGTTTTACCCTTTGAAAACTATACAGATACACCCCTTGCCGGTTACAGGGTTGCCTCCGTGTTTGAAAGCGTTTTAAGGTCAAGGGGGTACAGAGTTACGGAAAGGGTTTGGCTGTTTAAAGAGCAGGAACCTACCCGCAAAGAACTTGAGAAGTACCTAAAAGAGGCGTCGGAGAGAGCCGATTATGTAGTAATGGGCAGCGTTAACGAGTTCAGGTACAAGGTGGGTGTGGACGGAGAGCCAGCGGTTAGCATAAGCGTTTGGCTTATAGAGTCCTCAACGGGTAGAAGTGTAGGGGGTGCAACTCTATCAGCTTCAGGGTGGTCCCATGAGTCTCTGGGAACGGTCACCCATGAGCTCGTCCGAACCCTCATAAAATGAACTTAAAAGGCGTCAAGAATTTAATCCCCTACGTGGTTTTATTTGAAGTCGTTGCCTTCTCAGCCGTGTTCTTTACCGTTGGTTACATCTTTAACAGGGAAGACCCCCTCTTTATGAAGACCTACTTCTCCCCTACCACAGTGGTTTCCCTTGTTCTTTCCCTGTACTACGGCTTTGCCGGAGGTATTCCATTCCTTCTACTCCTCTCAGTCCTATCCACATACATTTACGGCAGGCTGCTCATATACGAGCTGCTATGGAACCTGCTCATAGTTATGGTTGCGGCTGAATTTAGATATTACTGGCTCAGGAGGATAAGGTCCTCAGAACTTGAGAAGGAGTACCTTAACGAACAGATAGCCCGTATAAGGAAGGAACTGTTCCTTATAAAGCTGTCCCACGACCAGCTTGAGTTCAACTACATAGTCAAGCCATACAGCCTCAGGGGGATGATAAAGGAGCTCAGAGATAAGCTCCTCAGAGAGCGTAAAGAGAAAGTCCTCGTCAGATACTTTTTGAGCATACTCTCCCAGAACTTTCATATATACAGGGCGTCCCTATACAGCTACTCGGACGGAGAGTTCAGGTATGTGGCAGGCATAGGGGGTTCAGGAGGCAAACTCAACAGGGAAGACCCTCTCGTCAAGGTGGCTGTGGAGTCAGAGGAAACGCACTACCTACCACCCAAAGCTCTGAAGAGGCTTAACCTTAATGGGGGCGGTTTCAATTACCTCGCGGTCGTCTTTGCCTCCGCAGAGGAAGAGAAATACCTGCTCGTTATAGAGGATATGCTCTTTGTTAACCTGAACGAGGAGATACTGACCTACATATACATACTCCTCCAGTATATGCTTGAAGACATAGTTTTCGCCAGGAAGGTTTCTCCCTTCTACACCGACCGGGAGAACAAGTGCGCCTTTGAGTTTATAAGGGAGTTCTACAAGATGTATGAGCTCAATAAAAAAGTCGGTAT
This sequence comes from Hydrogenivirga sp. 128-5-R1-1, assembly GCF_000171895.1. Lineage (NCBI taxonomy): Bacteria > Pseudomonadati > Aquificota > Aquificia > Aquificales > Aquificaceae > Hydrogenivirga > Hydrogenivirga sp. 128-5-R1-1. The sequence goes on along the minus strand of NZ_ABHJ01000002.1, from coordinate 207,492 downwards.
ACAAAGCAGTTTGGTGGTTTTCAGGTATGAAAATTTGAGAGATGACATAAGGTACGAGATAGAACACGCAGGTAGAAGCCTTGATATGGTCTGCTTCGTGGACGACAAAAAGTTGATCCTTTACCTGCTTCCTTTCACGGCACCTGTCAACGCCAAGAGCTTTGTTGACAGAATGAAGGATAGGTTTAAGGAGATAGAGTTTGTAGCTATGTACGAGATTGAGGAACCTATCCTGGAACAGCTCCTGAGGAGAGTTGAAGCATGAACATTAAAGGGGTTTCCGTCTCCTCTGTGATTGAGCTATCAGGGCTTGCCTTGCTTTACAGCTTTAAGTCCCTTGAATCTGTGCTCGCTTACTTAGCCCTGCACGTGTCAGCCTCGGTTATAGTAGCCGCATCACTCAGACCCTTACTACCCCGAAGGCTGCGCAGGGGTTCATTCTGGGCTTTTTCGCTCCTGACGTCTCTATCCGGTCCCGTGGGTTTTCTGCTCATGGTTGCTATATACATGGCTCTGACCTTTAGAAGGGTTGAGGCTATGCCTCTGTACGAAAACGTGAGCACCGAGATAATGCCGGAGGTTGAATTCAGCGGCAGAAAGATAGGTGAGGCGTCCCTCAAAGCGAACAACCCAAGGATAGTGCTTTACATGAGCAAGACGCCCCACCCCCTTGCGGTGAGGTATTTGAAGGAAGCTGTATCCTCTGAGGAAGACGAGGTCAGGCTCGTTGCCTTCGCCACCTTATCCTTCCTTGAGAAGGAGATAATGGATAAGATAGGCTCCTTAAAAGAGAGCCTAAAGAGTATCTATAGAGAGGAGGAGTTATTTTCTACCTACCTGTCGCTTGCTGAGCTTTACTGGGAATTGGTTTACCTGAATATAAGCGACAAAGAGCTTGAAGAGTTTTACCTTGACGAGGTCAGCAGATACGGTGAGGAGGCTCTCAGTATAAAGGACAGCCCTAAGGCTCACTTCCTCCTTGGAAGGCTTTATCTAAGACGCAGGAACATAGAGCTTGCAGAGAAGCACCTTACGAGGGCTGTGGAGTTAGGTTTCCCCGAAGAACGTGTGGTTACCTACCTTCTGGAGATACTCTACGTTAAGAGGGACTACAAGAGGTTGTTTGAGCTTTCCAGTAAATTCTCCCACGTGCTTCCCACTGACCCGAGGGCAGCCTCTATCATGAGGGTGTGGATATGAAGGTCATTGATACAGGGAAACCCATAGATGTTCTCTTCATAGCTGAGGGTACTTACCCTTACATAAGAGGGGGTGTGTCCACATGGATACACCAGATTATAACGGGCATGGAGGATATAAATTTCGGTGTCCTGTTCTTAGGTTCAAGGGAGGAAGACTATGAAGGTATAAGGTACGAACTCCCTCAGAACCTCGTGTACCTTGAGAGTTTTTTCATGTTCTCCGAGTTAGACTACCCTCCACCGAGGTACTCCCAGGGTTCTTATAAGGTTGAAAAGCTGAAGTCCTTCTTCATAGAAGGCGGGGATATACCGGATGAAATAGTGGACATCGGGTACTACACGGAGGAGGTGCCTTTTGAGGAGCTACTCTACGGAAAGAAAACCTGGGATATGCTTGAGGAACTTTATCTGGAAACGGACGTGGACATACCCTTCGTGGACTTCTTCTGGACTATGAAGAACATATTCTCGCCGCTGTGGGTGCTCGTCAGAGCCGCGGATAGTTTGAGAGACTGGAGAATATCGCTCGTTCACTGCCCCTCTACGGGGTATGCGGGCTTCCTCGGAGCCCTGCTGAGGAAGTCTATGGGTATTCCTTACATAGTCACAGAGCACGGCATATACACCCGTGAAAGGAAGATAGATATCCTGAACTCCCGCTGGATAAAAGAGGTTTCCCACATGTCCGTTGACAAGTACGATATAGACTCTCTGAAGAAACTCTGGATAAACTTCTTTGTAAACATAGGAAAAGCCTGCTACCTCCATGCGGACAGGGTTTACTCCCTATTTGAGGGAGCGAGAAATATACAGATCAGGTTGGGGTGCCCGGAGGACAAAACCGGCGTTATACCCAACGGAGTTGAGATTAGCAGATACGCCCCCGTCAGAAAGTTTAGATCAAGGAAGCCTGTGCCCAGAATAGCGCTCATAGGCAGAGTTACACCGATAAAGGACGTTAAAACGTTTATAAAGTCTATGAAGCTGCTGCTGAACGATATGCCGGAGGTTGAAGGGTGGGTGGTTGGTCCCGAGGATGAAGACCCCGTTTACGCTCAGGAGTGCAAGATGATGGTGAAGGCTCTGGGGATAGAGAACAAGGTTAAGTTTCTGGGTTTTATGAGGACTGAAGAGGTATTTAGGGAGGTTGGGATTACGACCCTTACCTCAATAAGCGAGGGCATGCCTATGGTTGTCCTTGAATCCTTTGCAGCAGGTGTTCCCTGTGTTACAACCGACGTTGGTTCGTGCAGGCAACTTATATACGGAGGGCTGAACGAAGAGGATATCAAGATAGGCAGTGCCGGAGAGGTAGTACCGGTCGGCGACCCGAAGGCGCTCGCAGAAGCTTACAAACGTGTTCTAAGGGATGAAGACCTCATGAATAGGTACAGTGAGGCTGCCGTAAAGCGGGTTGAGCGCTTTTACTCCTACGACAGATTTATAGAGAATTACAGGAACGTATACCTGAGTTTCATGGAGGCAGGAGTTGGCAGGGATATCCATTGAGCTGAGACGCATACTTAAAAGGGAAAGTCTCTTAGGTTTGCTTGCCGCTGTCGGCTACTCTGCGGTTCTGGGCAGCGGAAACTGGGTAATAGCCGTATCAACGATATTCATATTCTCAACCTTAGCCCGTCTGATGACCCAGGACGCAAACATACCGGTTATTTACCAGATATACATAACCTACACCGTAGCCTTCAGCCTGATCATATCGGGACCTCTACAACTGATGTTTACGAGGTACATAGCCGACAGGCTCTTTGAAAAAGAGGTGGACAGGGTGGTGCCAAACTACTTTGGAGCGCTCGCCCTGAGCATGTCCGCAGGACTTCTCGTGTCCTTTATAGCAGCACTCTACCTATTCAAAGGGGAACCTTACCATTACCATGCCGTATTCTCCTTCACCGTATCCACGCTGAGCGGACTTTGGGTAACGAACGCTCTCCTTACAGGGTTGAAGAGCTACAGACACATATTTCTATCCTTCGCTGTAAGCTACCTGTTCATCGGCGTTTCTCTGCTCCTTACCGTGAGGTTTGGGCTATTTTGGACTTTCGTTTCCTTCTACGTTGGGCAGTGTCTTTTACTCTTCCTGCTCATTTACCGGGTGATAAAGGACTACGTATCGGATCGTCTCTTTGAGCTGGACTTCCTGAAGAAAAACCGCTCTTATTACTCCCTCGCCATGGTGGGTTTTCTCTACAACCTTGGCATATGGGTTGATAAGTTCGTCTTCTGGTTCAGTCCATTAACGGGAGATAACGTATTCGCCAATATCAGGGCTTCAATAATCTACGATGTCCCCGTTATACTGGCTTACCTGTCTTTAGTTCCGGGTATAGCGGTCTTCTTTCTTAAAGTTGAAGTGGAGTTCGCCACAGAGTACGACAACTACTACAAGGCTGTGAGGGAGTGGGGAACCCTTGAGGATCTTTACAGGCTCGGCAACAAAATGATAGAGGGTATCAGAGCCACCCTATATGAGACCCTGCGGGTCCAGGCTATAGCCACCGTCCTGATTTTCTTCGTTGAGGAGTATGTATTTGAACTTCTCCACGTGTCCAAGGTGTACATACCTCTATTTAATGTCCTGTTATTGGGTGCACTGCTTCAACTGGGGTTCATGGTCATCTTTGCGATACTGTCCTACTTTGACAGGAGAGATTACCTGCTCTGGATGACATCAGTGTTTGTCCTAACCAACTTCTCCCTGACGGTTGTTAGTCAATACCTGGGTCCGCACTTCTACGGGTACGGCTATGTCCTTTCCCTGTTGATATCCCTGCTTGTAGGTATGCTCTCCCTGAGGAGGTTCCTGAGTGAGCTTCATTATAGGACTTATATGCTTAGTGGTTAGTTTCGTATTTGCGGGTGTGTCTAAGGCTGACGAGCCTCAGTGTGTTCTATTTCTATACCACCATAAGTACGTACCTCCGGACGTGATCCACGCCTACGATTGGGTGGTGTTGGATGCAGACAGTCCTTACGTGGACACCCTTGGAAAACTCTTTTACCTGAAGCGAAGGACAAAGCTTATAGGGTACATGAGCGTTGGAGAGATTGAGAGGTACAGAAGCTACTACAACGAGCTCAAGAAGTTTTCCATAGGAAAGAATGAAACATGGAACTCTGAGATAGCAGACCTGAGAGAGGAGGAATACATAAACTTCCTCCTAAATGTTGTAGCCAGGGGTATAGTGGAGAAGGGCTTTGACGGCTTCATGCTTGATACCCTTGATTCTTACAGGCTAGCTGTTGAAGAGGAGGATTATCCTGCCTTTCAGAATGCTCAGATAAGGCTGATACGTTCTCTAAAGGAGCGCTACCCAGACAAGCTGATAGTCCTCAACAGAGGCTTTGAGATACTTGACAGGGTGGGTGATATCGTTGACGCTGTCGTCGTGGAGAGTCTGTTTCACGGTATAGACGAGGACAGGAAGTATGTTGAGGTTGAGCCCTCTGTGAGGGAGAGGCTTCTGAAAGATCTTGAGAAGGTTAAAAACCTGGGTCTACCGGTTGTAGTGATCGATTATGTCCACCCAAGGGATCGTGAACTGGCCGGTAAAACTGTTGATAGGATAAAGAGCCTCGGGTTCATACCTTACGTATCCGACGCGGAGCTCTCCCGTGTAGGACACTCTTCCTGCAGCATAGTCCCGAGAAAGATAGTCCTGCTCTACGACTCAGCCCTCTTCAATAAGAGGCATACAGCCGCCATTCACAGGCTCGTGCAGATGCCCCTTGAGTACCTCGGCTTTGTCCCGGAGCTTCACGATGTAAGGGGAGAGCTTCCGGAGGTGTATCCGGAGCTCGGTTATGTTGGGGTTGTTTCCCTCTATGTGGATAGCAGGAGTGAAAAACTTGACAGATGGCTCCTGAAGGCTAAGGATGAAGGCTTAAAGCTCTTCTTTATGAACGACCTGCCCTTTAAAGACGCCTCCAGCCTGTACAGGTCTTTTGGAATACGCTCATCGGACAATAAAGACCCGTTGCGTAAACCTCTCAGAGTTGTGTGGGCAGAAGAAGGGCATGGTTTTGAAGCTCCCCTGGTACTGCCCTACACAGACGAGCTCGTTGAACCCGAAGAGGGGAAAGCTTTAGTTGTGGCTGAAAACTCCGTGGGGCAGAGGCATACTCCCTTTGCCATTACGCCCTGGGGTGGTTACGCTCTGAACGAGAGCTTGCTCAGAGACAGCGAGCTGTGGGTTTACGACCCCTTTGTGGTATTTGAGAGACTCTTTAAACCAGAGTTTCCTGTGCCGGACGTGACCACCGAAAACGGGAGAAGGATCCTCACAGCTCACATAGACGGAGACGCCTTTACGGAGAAGGCTTCCTTTGATCCTTCCAGGCTTACGGCTGAGATAATCAGAGATGAAGTTCTCAAGGTTTTCCCCATCCCCCACACAGTTTCCATCATTGAGGCTGAACTATCCCCTGAAGGCATATACCCTGAGCGCTCGGAGGAACTGGAAAGGGTCGCTCTCAGCATATTTAGTTTGGACAACGTTGAGCCCGCATCTCATTCCTATACCCACCCCTTCACGTGGCAGCCGGAGACCGTTCCCAAGGAGGACTTGATGTACGGTTACAACCTCAACTTGAGGGGCTACAGGCTGGACTTCAGAAGGGAGATAGAGGGGTCTATAAGGTATATAAACAACCTCATCAAGGACACGGGAAAACGGGTTAAAGTGTTCCTCTGGACGGGCTACTGCGACCCGAAGGAGGAAGAGGTCGGGCTCACCTACGAACTCAGCGTATTTAACGTGAACGGGGGCGATACGGTCGTGACTAAAGCTGAGCCCTTCCTGTCCAGGGTATCTCCAATGGGTGTTGACTATAGTCCCTTTTTCCAGGTTTACGCACCCGTTCAGAACGAAAATCTCTATACGAACCTGTGGACGGAACCAAAGTGGGGGTATGTGAGGGTGATCCAGACCTTTGAGCTCACAGAGAAGCCAAGGCGCGTAAAGCCCATATCCATCTACTACCACTTCTACTCCGCTCAGGAGCTCGCCTCCCTGAACGCGCTCAAGAAAGTTTACAGATACGCTATCTCTCAAGAAACCACACCTATGTACCTTTCGGAGTTTGCCGCAAGGGTGTTGGACTTCAGAGATACGGCGTTTATAAGGGTTGAAGGAGGCTTCAGAATAAAGAACTCAGGTTATATGAGAACAGTGAGGCTTAAAAAGGACATGGGCTATCCAGACTTGAGGCGCAGTCTGGGCGTTCTGGGCTTTAGAGAGCACGGAGACGTGTTGTACGTTCACCTTGATGGCTCTGGAGACAACCTCCTGATACTTACCGATAAGGCTGCGGCTGATTGGGCAAACTTGGTAAGCACGAACGCCATAACCAGAAATTACCTTAGAACTGCAAACGGCTTTGAGCTTGAATTGGAAGCCTACATTCCGATTGAGCTTGAGATAGATACGGGAGCTTGCGAAGTTAAGGTTAACGGACTTCCCCTGGTAAAGGGAAGGGCTCATTTTAAGGGAGAGTTTAATGCCGAGGTTGAAGCAGTTTGCCCTGATTGAGGCTTTCTCTATAAAAGAGGTCTTAGTTTTCATTTTGCTCTTTGTGAGTGCCATGGTTGTGGTGTTTCCCGCAGGCAGACTTGAGGAACTACTCCTGTCGGGGGACAAGCTCAACTCCCAGCTGAGGGTGAAGTATCTGGAAGCCCTTGTTCGGATCAAAGAGTCTCCCGAGCTTCTTGAGGCTCTCGCACTATCTTATGCGAGCTTGGGCAGGAGAAGGGAGGCTCTCCGTATAACTCGCGAGCTTGAAAGGTTCCCGAACTTTAACCTTAGAGCCCTTAAGGTGAGGTATGAACTACTCAAGTACGACTACTTCGCTTTGAAGGGTAGAGCTGATAAAAGGGCTTTGGAGAGAGAACTTGAGAGCGTACTGCTGCACATAGCTACTTTAGAGTCAAAGGCAGATGCCCTTGAACGTGTGTACAGGGAAAGCGTCAGTCTTGGGCTCCATAGGGTTGCCCTCTATACCGCACGAAAGTTAGCCGGGATCACCCATGACCCTTTATGGATCAAAAGGGCTCTTGAACACGCCTTCATACTTAAGGATCGTTCAGCTGTCTTTAGTATAGTTAAGGAGATCAAAGGCTCCGACCCAGACACACTGCTCCTCCTTTACAGAGCCTACGCATCTGTCGGAGAGCTCAGAAAGGCACTTTATTCACTTCAGGGGCTTGTAAGCAGATACCCCCGCATGAGGGAGAAATACCTTGTGGAGCTGCTTTACATTTACGACAGGCTCGGTGAGAGTGCCCTTCCTTTCTTGGTATCCCTAATCTCTAAAGAGAAAAACGAGCTGAGGAGGAAGATGCTGATAATGTTGTCCATTAAGTATTACCTCGGCAGGGGAGAGTACGGGACGGTAAAGGAACTGGTGAAGACCTACGCAACTGCTTTTCCTGACGATTCCATTTTCACAAAGTTTATGCTGGAGGTTTCCCTTGCCACCGGCGATCCGAAGTTTGCAGGATACATAGCCGAGAGGATAGCTGAGAGTATAGGAGTTGTGAATGGTTCTTCTTCTTAGCCTTTTGCTACCCCTTGCGATAGCCTTTGGGAACAGCTATTACTGTATTCAGGTTGTAAGCTCAAAGAGCCTTCAGCCTCTTAAGGAGAGGTTTTCCAGCCTTTCCCACCTGCCTTACTCTCGCATTGAGAAGGTGGGAGGTTTCTACACCATAAGGATCGGCTTCTTCAAGAGCCCAGAGGAGGCGGAGGAACTTTACAGGAAAGTTAAGGGACTTTTCAGAGATGCCATGCTCCGTAAGTGCAGGTATGCCCCGGAGAGGATAGTGTACGAGAACTCTCCGGCGGTGAAAAACGAGCTCTATAAACTGCTCGTCTCCGCGTTGCTCGGTTCAAGCAAGCTTGATCAGGCTGTTGCCGTCGCCAGGAGGGGTACAGAGCTGTTTCCCCGAGACCCATATTGGTGGGAGCTCTACGCAAAGCTCCTTGAGTGGAGCGGTAAGCCGAGGGAGTCCCTAAACCCTCTTCTCAGAGCTTACGAGCTCTCAGGGGACAGGAGACTACTAAGAAAAGCCTTCAGACTGGCTCTCGCCACGGGCAGGTACGACCTCGCGAGAAGACTCCTGGACAAGGTGGAGGTTACCCATAAGGAGAGGCTGTTCGTTTACAGCAAAACGGGAGACCTGGAAGGTCTGAAGGAGTATCTCAGGAGCGAGGGCAGCAAGGAGTCACTTAAGACCCTCGCGGAACTGCTCCTTTCCCTTGGAAAGCACGAAGAAGCCCTTGAGACCATAGAGAGGATAGAGAAAACCTATGGCAGTGATGAGGAAACACTCCTTCTTAAAGCCAAGGTTCTCTTTGCAAAGCGGCAGTTTAAGAAGGCTCTGGACACCCTTAGGGCTCACATGAAGGAGGCAGACAGGAGTGCTGTAGAGTTCTGGAGAACGCTTGCAACTTTAAGCTGGATGCTCGCAGATTACGATACCTCCCTGCGTGCCTCCCTGGTTCTGATAGAGTCAGGGCAGGGACAGCCTGCAGACTACGAGAGGGTGATCTCAATCCTGAATGTGAAAGAGCCCAGGAGGGCTATAAAAATGTCCCTCTCAGCATGGAAAGCATACGGGTCGGAAAGGTTCGTCCATAGGGCGGTGCAGATAGCGTACACCCACGGTTACTGGAAAGAGCTCATAGACGTAGTGGAAGGCTATCCCCATAAGGAGAAACTGCTGGAAGAGGAGTTTACCTTTATAGCCTACGCAACGGCTCTGTACAGGTTGGGCATGAAGAAGAAAGCCTTAGCTTTATTTGACAGGCGTCTGAGAGATAGGTTTTCACGGGATTTACTGTACACATATATATTCCTGCTCATAGATGCGAAGGAGCACAACAGGCTGAGAGCTGTGCTCAAAGCCTACGACAGGAATAGGAGCTATCCTCAGCTCTCTGAGGCTTTCATTTACGGCTACCTGGCTTTGAACATGGGTGGGGAGGCTTACAGGCTTTACAAGAGTGCCGGCATAGAAGACCCTATCATGCTTGCAGATGTGTTTGACGTTATGGGCAAGAAGCGGAGGGCATTTTACATACGCTTTAGAGAATTCAGAAAGATGCGAGCCAAGCTAAAGAGGAGGACGACCCTGCTTAAGAGTGCTGAGTTTACTAAAGATTACCTGTACCTCAGCTTACACTTCTTGAGCGCACCTGCCTACGAAAAACTGCTCATGAGCTTGAGAGGCTATTTGGACGACACCCTTTGGCGGGAGCTATACCTTTCCTACCTGCTGAGCGAAGGTTCCTACGACAAGGTCAGGTATTTAGCCCGTATGAAGCTGTACAGGCTTGAGCCGTGGATGGAACTCAGTCTCTATCTGAGGGAGAATGATGTGGACTCTGCCTACGCTGTGTATCAGGAATTACCTTCCGCCGCGGGGCTATCAGATACAGCCGAAACCCTCTTGCGTGCGGGCAAGCCGGGACTGGCTCTGAAGCTCTCCTATGAGTGGCTTCACAATAATCCCTACGATGTTTCCTCTTACGTCTATCTCAGGGATATTTCTGTGGGCTACGCCGGTAAGTTCAACGCAACCTTTTCCCTGTTGTCCAGGAAGGGATACTCTGAGCTTCGCACGTCCTCAGGGGTAAACCTTCGTTTCAATAGCCTTACCACCAAGGCGGTCTTGACTTACAAAAGACCCCTCTCAAAGGACGCAGACCTTATTAAGAAGACTCCAGAGGGAACTTCCTTCCAGTTAACCTCCTCAATAAGCCTCGGAAAGGCTACGGCAGGTGTTGGTTTTGGACTGTTCCGCAGAGATGGGGAGGTATTGACCTCGGGTGTTTTTGGCGAACTGAAGCCTTTCTCCGAGTTGAAGATCAGCCTGAGCCTGTTCAGAAACAAGGAGACGGAGGAGACGCTCTACCTCTACATTGGTGGTGTGAAGGACTCCCTACAGTTTAATTCGGAGCTTACACTCTCTAAAAGGCTCTTTTTGTTTGGGGAGTTTGATTACTCAAGGTTCTATACACTGAACAGGGAGGATCTGGGAACGGGTAATGTTGTAACGACCCAGCTCACGTACAAGCTGAGAACCCTTTACCCCGATTACAGCTTCAGGATGTACTCCCAGGTGGGAAGGTTCACTTCCTCTGGGTACGCAGGCGATATGGACGGAGTCGTTCCCTCTCCCGGATTTCAGATAATACCTGAGGATTACGAGAGCTTTGGAGTTGGCTTCTTTTTCGGTTACGAGAACAGGGATTCCTACGTCCGTGTATGGAGACCTTTCGTTGACCTTGAGCTCGGCTACAACACCCGTTATGGTTTGCTTTCCTCCGCAACCGCCGGACTGGGCGGCTCTCTGATAGACAAGGACAACGTGTATCTGTATATGTCCCTGAGCGACAACAGGGGTCCAACCCAGGAGACCGTATTCAGGTTGGGGATGTCCTACAATCGCTGGTTCTAACCCCTGCCTTTTACCTCCCACTCCCAGGCGGTCTTTACTATGAATTTAAGGTCGTCGTACTTTGGCTCCCAGCCTAATCTTTCCCTTATCTTCTTGCTGTCAGCCACTAAGACGGGCGGGTCTCCCTCCCTCCTCGGTGCCTCAACCACCTTGAAATCTCTTCCAGTAACTCTCTTGACGGTTTCAACCACCTCCTTCACAGAGTACCCGTGCCCGTACCCGCAGTTAAAAACATCGCTCTGCCCTCCCTCAAGAAGGTACTCAAGGGCGACTATGTGGGCATCCGCGAGGTCAACAACGTGTATGTAGTCCCTTATACAGGTTCCATCGGGAGTGGGGTAGTCTGTTCCGTATATCTCAAGCCTTTCAAACTCTCCCTTGGCAGTTTTCACAGCCCTTATTATGAGGTGTGTGGGATTAGGGTAGGCGAAGCCTATCTTCCCCTCCGGGTCTGCCCCAGCCACGTTGAAGTATCTGAGGGAAACGTATCTGAAGTCCTTCCCGGAGTTTGAGAGGTCTCGCAGGATTCTCTCCACCGTAGCCTTAGTCTCCCCATAGGGGTTTATGGGATTGAGCGGTGCGCCCTCAGAAACGGGGATTTTCTCAGGAATGCCGTAAACCGCCGCGGATGAGGAGAATATGAACTTGTCAACTCCGAACTCCTCCATCACCTCAAGGAGGTTTATCGTGTTCACCACGTTGTTCCTGTAGTACTTTAAAGGTTCCCTCACGCTCTCTGGTACCACTATGTAGGCTGCGAAGTGCATGACCGCGTCAGGTTTGAACTCCCCAAAGACCTCTCTCAGTTTGTCCTTGTATGCGAGGTCACCAACCACGAGTCTTCCGTAGAGGACAGCCCAGTCGTGTCCCGTGGATAGGTTGTCGTAGGTGAGAACTTCGTACCCACGCTCTCCGAGGAGTTTTACCATGTGAGAGCCTATGTACCCTGCACCACCTGTTACGAGAACTCTCATGGCTTTCTTTGAGAGACCCATTATACCCTCTTACCGGTATTCCCTGGGCACGTACAGTAACCCCAGCACCCCACCCCATACGAGGTGTAGCAGGAAGAGGGAGAGGTGATCGCTTAAGGGCATCCTTAAGAACTCCCTCATGAACTCTGCACCGCCGAAGGCGGTAACTACAAGGGCGATAAGGACAAGTATGTGCCACAGAACACCGAAGCTCAAACCCTTTACTGAGCCGTCTCTACCGGGTAGTCTTCTATAGACCGACGGATAGACGAAGACGAGGGCGAGGACTACCGAGTTTACCATGTGCCCCACTGCCATGACCCAGTCCTCAAGCCCGCGGAATATACCCCAGAGCTTTATAAGTCCTATGTAGCCCCTGTAAGTGCCGAAGAGCCCGAGGAACCCGTCAAGCATTAGGTCAACGCCCATCATTACGTATCCAGCGACCAGGCTCACGAACAGGTAGCTGGCGAAGTTGACACCCCTTACGATCTCACTCAAGGTACTTCTTAACCTCCTGCTGGAGAGAGGGTGGAAGTCCCAGCTTTCTCAGCCTTTCCTCGTCAGCCCTTATGAACTCGTAGAGGTTGTCAAAGTTCCTGTATATTATCTTCTTCCTCGTTTCCCCCACCCCCTTGACCTTTGAGAGAACATCCTCAAGAGCCCTCTTCGTCCTCAGCTTCCTGTTGTAGGAGAGGGCAAACCTGTGGGCTTCGTCCCTGATCAGTCCGAACACCCTGTAGAGTAGAGGCTCCTCTCTCAGGCGAACGAGCTCGCCCCCGTCACCGAAGAGTATCTCCTCCTCCTTGGCGAGGGAAAACACCTTGAAGGGTAAACCGAAGGTGTCCCTCACGCTCACCGCTACGTTCAGCTGACCTTTTCCACCGTCTATCAGCCAGAGGTCTGGTATGGGTTCTCTCTTCTCCTTAAAACGCATAGCTCTCCTCGTCAGGACTTCCCTCAGTGCTCCGTAGTCGTCTATTCCGGACAGGCTCTTGACCTTGTACCTTCTATACCTCCTCTTGTTCATCTGCCCCTTCTCCCACACCACGCAACTGCCGACTATATCCTCCCCATAGAAGTGGGATATATCAAACCCCTCTATGGTTTTCGGCAGCTGTATACCGAGCTTTTGTCTGAACTCCTCTTCAAGGACTTCAAGGCTTATATTTTCCTTCACATTTTCCTCAGCGAGGCTAACGAGCTCTGTGGGTATGCTGGAACTGAACTCAACCCTACCCTTTGTCCTGCCCTCTATCCATGTGCGCACCTCCTCCGAGAGGAAAAAGTTCGTGAGTATGTTCTCAGGTACGAAGTTTGAGTAGTAGTATCCGAGCAGGAACTCTTCAAGTTCCTCTTCCCTCTCCAGGTCGTATATCTCCTTACTGATGAGCTTACCACCCCTTATCAGAAAGAGCCCTACCCTCCTGCCTATCCTGTAAAACAGGTCTGCAGAGCTGTAAGGCAGCCCGGAGACGCTCTGACCCCTGCTTATGTTCTCAAGAGCCTTTATCTGATCTCTGACGTGGGCGCACTTCTCAAAGAGCATCTCTCCGGAGAACTCCTCTATCTTCTCGTAGAGCCTCGGGAGAACCTCGGCCACCTCACCCGACAGAAGCGCCTTTGTCCCCTCAACGCTGAGCTGGTACTCCTCTTTGCTGACGAACTTGGTGCACGGGGCTGAGCAGAGACCGAGGTGGTAGTCCATACAGGGCTCCTTTCTCTCAGGAAGGGGGTCGCACGTCCTCAGTTTGAAGAGCTTGTGTATGAGCTTCTTTACCTTGTAGGCTTTGCTCGCCTGCAGGAAGGGTCCGTAGAGCGTGCCCCTGTGCTCAGTTCCCCTCACCACCTTGACCGTTGGGTAAGGCTCGTCGGTCAAGAGCAGCATGGGATAACCGCCGCCGTACTTGTGGAGTACGTTATACCTCGGCTTGTGGCTCTGTATCAGGTCAACCTCAAGGACGAGAGCCTCAAACTCGTTCCTCGTTACTATCCACTCCAGGCTGAGGGAGTCACGCAGTATGGCGAACTCTTTAGGGTCTATGTCTGCGAGCTTGAGGTGTTGTTGAAGTCTCTTCCTCAGGTTCTTAGCCTTACCTATGTAGGTGGGCTTCTTCTTGCCCTTGAATATATACACTCCCGGCTTTTCGGGCGCACGGGATACAACCTCTGACCACTCCATCTCAAAGAAATATAATTTCCTAAAGGGTGTGAATGAAGCACAAAGAAACCTGGATAATCTTAGCCTTTGGCATCATACTGACGGCGATAATAGTTCCCATACCCGCCTTCTTCCTTGACATACTCCTCGCGACCAGCATAACCTTCTCCCTCGCCGTCCTTATCCTGACCTTCTTTGTCAAGACACCCCTTGAGCTGAGCTCTTTCCCCACCATACTCCTCATAGGGACCCTCCTGAGGCTCTCCCTGAACGTTGCTGCGGCGAGAAGAATACTCCTCTACGGACACGAGGGGACGGACGCTGCAGGGCACATCATAGAGGGCTTCGGTAGGTTCGTGGTGGGTGGAGACGTCGTGGTCGGGCTTATCGTCTTCCTCATATTCATAGTCATAAACTTCATAGTTATAACGAGAGGTGCGGAGAGGATATCAGAGGTCTCGGCGAGGTTTACCCTTGACGCCATGCCCGGTAAGCAGATGAGCATAGACGCAGACCTGAACGCAGGTCTCATAACGGAGCAGGAGGCTAAGAAGCGCAGGGAGCAGCTTGAGAGGGAGGCTGCCTTCTACGGGGCTATGGACGGTGCCAGTAAGTTCATAAGGGGTGATGCCATAGCAGCCCTCCTGATACTCTTTCTGAGCCTTATAGGGGGGCTTATAGTGGGGCTCGTCTTCAAGGGTATGGACTTCATGGATGCCTTGCAGACCTATACCCTGCTCACCGTGGGTGAGGGGCTTGCCTCCCAGATACCCTCCCTCATACTCTCAACCGCAGCCGGTCTCATAACCACAAAGAGCTCTTCCACTGAGGAATTGGGGAGCGCCATAGCAGAGGAATTCTCAAGGGAGCCGAAGGCTCTGCTCTACTCCTCTGCCCTCCTGGTCTTCGTGGGTCTTATACCCGGACTTCCCAAGATACCCTTCTTCTTTATGGCGGGTGTTCTCGGGGGGCTCTACTATTTGGTCAGCAGGAGTCTGAAGGAAAGACAGATCAAGGAGCTTGAGAAGCTCGTTGAGGAACAGAAGAAAGAGGAGGCAAAGAAGAAGGAGGAGACAGAAGAGGAGTTCATCCCCCAGCCAGACCCTATAACCATGGAGGTTGGGTACGGGCTGATACCTTACGTTGATGAGAGCCAGGGGGGAGAAGTTCCACAACGTATAAGGACGATGAGGAAGCAGATAGCTCAGGAGTTCGGAGTCATAGTTCCTCTCGTTCACATAAGGGACAACCTCAAGCTCCAGCCCAACCAGTACAGGATCCTGATAAAGGGCATAGAGGCAGACTCTTACGAGATTATGCCCGGATACGTGCTCGCCGTTGACTTGGGAACTACGAGGGGCAGGATAGAGGGTATAGAAACCAAAGAACCTGCCTTCGGCATGAAGGCTTACTGGATACCCGAAGATAAAAAGGACGAAGCCCAGAGGAAGGGTTACATGGTGGTTGACATAAGCACCGCGATAATAACCCACCTTTCGGAGGTTATAAAGAGAAACCTCCACGAGCTCCTTGGAAGGAACGAGGTCATAGAGCTAATAGACAGGCTCGCCAAGAAATACCCCAAGGTCGTTCAGGACATAGTTCCCGAGCAGGTTCCCGTATCGGTCGTCCACAGAGTCCTCCAGAACCTTCTCAGGGAGGGCATACCTGTTAACGACCTCCTGACCATACTGGAGACCCTCGCCGACTATATAGAGCAGACGAGAGACCCGGACGTACTTACCGAGTACGTTAGACAGAACCTCTCAAAGCGGATAACCCGCATGTACATGACCGACGGCGTCCTCTACGCCATAGCCCTCTCGCCTAAGGTGGAGGCTAAACTCATACACCTCATAAACGAGGGCAGAGAGGACGAGTTCATAGACATAGTCCTCAACAAGCTCTACAGGAAGATATCTGCGGAGATTGAAAAGTTCGTCCAGTTCCAGGCTCAACCTGTCCTGCTAACTTCGGGAAACCTACGCAGATACGTGCGTAGAGCCTTAGAGCCCTACTTACCCCAGCTTGCCGTTCTATCTTATAATGAACTTGAAAAGCAGGTGAACATGAAGATATTAGGACTAATAGATGAAGACTGAAAAGATAATAGTTAACTCTTTGCAGGAGGCTGTGGAGGAACTAAAAAGAACCTACGGTGACAACGCGGTAGTCCTGTCTTCAAGGATAGTCAAGAGGAAGAGGTGGAGCCTGCTTCCCTTCTTTAAGACTACCCTCCTTGAGGTCACGGTGGGGATACCCGATGAGGAGGGAGAGTTCCAGAAGGAGTTTGAAGAGAAGATAAAGGTTTATGAAGAGCTTGAAAGACTGAAGAGCACCCTGAGCGAGGTTATGAAGAACGTCCGTTCCCAGGACGAGGAGAAGGAAACGTCCCGGAGGGACGTGGGAGAGGGGTTGTCTATGCGCGCCCAGCGCGTTCTGTCCCGCATGGTTTACAGGGGTGTAAGAAAGGACGTGGCGAGGCGTCTCGTGGAGGAAGCCTGCGGATACGACATAGAGCTCGGAAAGCTGGACTTCAAGGAGGAGATATACCCATCTCTCATGGAGAGCTTCCGTAAGAACATCGTCATAGAGGGGGAAAGGGTCTTCAGAAACACCCCCCGCATAATGGTCCTAATAGGACCTACCGGTGTGGGCAAGACAACGACCATAGCCAAACTTTCTTACCTCTTCAAGAGGGCTGGCAAACGCCCGGGCGTCATAACCTTGGACAGCTACAGGGTCGGTGCTGTTGAACAGCTCAGAGCTTTCATAAACATAATGGAGCTTCCCTTTAGGGTGGCGGACACGCCCGAAGAGTTCCTGAAGTCCCTTGAGGAGATGGACAACAGAGACCTTATCCTCGTGGACACGGCTGGCAGGAGTCAGCATGACAGGCTCAGGCTCAATGAACTGAAGCTCTTCCTTGAGAGTGCGGAGACCCAGATATACCTGACCCTGAGCGCAAACCTCTCGGAGCTCGTAATGTACGAGGTGATAATGCAGTTCGGCATGTTCCCGATAAAGGGGCTCATATTCTCAAAGCTGGACGAGACCTCCTACCCGGGTAACGTTATAAACGTGGCTTACAGAACGAAACTGCCTATCCTGTGCTTCACCACCGGTCAGACCGTGCCTGACGACATCGTCATGGCTGATTACGAGTATCTGACCAAATTAATGTTAGAGGAGAAGCATGAGCTTGAATCAGCAGGCAACTCACCTGAAGCATAGGGAGGGTGCCGAAACAGGCACCAAATACATCGCCATAGCGAGCGGCAAGGGTGGTGTGGGCAAAACGATACTCTCCCTGAGTATAGGCAAGAGCCTCTCCGATAGTGGAAAGAAGGTGCTGATAATAGATGCGGACTTCGGTCTGAGCAACATACACCTCATGCTGGGCATAACACCCCAGAAGAACCTCGCCCACTTCTTCTTCGGGGACGCCTCCTTTGAGGAGATAGTGGTCAAGATAAACGATTTCTTCTCCTTCATATCCAGCGGAAACGGGATATACGAGCTTGCAAAGCTACCCAAGGATCAGGTTATAAACCTCATAAGGAGGCTTCAGGAGCTTGCGGAGGATAACTACGACTACGTTATATTTGATACGCCACCGGGGATACACGACGACACAATAGCGGTAGTGTCCTCGGCAGACTTTCCCCTCGTGATAACCACGCCCGAGCCTACAGCGGTTGCTGACGCATACGCACTCATAAAGATAATCAACCGGGAGAACGACACAGAGGACTTCTACCTTGTGGTTAACAAGGTGGAGAACGATAAGGAGGGTAAGAAGGTCTACGAGAGCATAAGGCTTCTTGCGGAGAGGTACACCTCAGCCAAACTGAACCACGTGGGAAACATAAAGTACAGGAGAGCCCTTATAAGGAAGATAATAGAGCAGAACCCCTTTGAGAGTGGCTTCATGGACGATGTGTATAATATTCTCTCCAATATGAGCGTTGAGGTGAGCCCCAGGAGGAAGAGCTTCTGGGAGAGCGTTATGACAAGGTTGCTTGGAAGATGAAAAATCCATACACCTTTGAAGAGAAGGAGCGTGAGGAGTTAGTCCTTAAATACCTTCCCCTCGTTAAGAGCATAGCCTTTACCATAAAGAGGCAGATCCCGCCTACCATAGACGTCAGAGACCTGATAGGGCACGGAATAATCGGACTTATGAAGGCGCTGGAGAAGCTGGACACCCAGAAGAACCCGGAGAGCTACCTAAAGATAAGGATAAGGGGCGCCATATACGACTACCTGAGGAGTCTTGACTTCGGGAGCAGGAGGATAAGGGAAAAGGAGAGGAAGATACGGGAAGCCCTGAGGGAGCTTACGGAGAAGCTCGGAAGGGAACCCACCGATGAGGAGATAGCCGAGTACCTCGGTGAAGACCTTGGGACGCTCCAGCACGACCTCAGCAGGATATCCTTTTCTTACATACTGAACCTTGAGGACATATTTACCGAGGAGAGGAGGAGCTACGAGGAGGTCATAGGCTCAAAGAGGGTTGACGTTGAGGACGAGATAGTAAAGAAAGACCTGATAGAGAAGCTAAAGGAAGCCATAGAAGCCCTTGACGAGAGAGAAAAGCTCGTAATACAGCTGATATTCTACGAGGAGCTACCTCTGAAGGAGATAGCCCAGATACTGAACTGCTCCATATCCCGGGTTTCCCAGATAAAGGCGGAAGCCATAGAGAAGCTCAAGAAGTTCATGAAAGACTTTTAGACTCAAGCCACTCCTCAAAGCTCATGCCCCTACGAATGCTCTCAAGGATATCCTCTTCCTCCGGGGTGAGCTCTTCGGGGATAAGGTCTGGTCTCTTCCTGAGTGTGTTTTCTATCCTGTGCCATAGCTTCCAGAGCTCTATCAACCTGTGGTTGCCCGACAGGAGAACCTCGGGCACCTTCATTTCCCTGAACTCCCTCGGTCGCGTGTAAACGGGGTAGCCTATCCACCTGTTTCGGAAGGAATCCTCCTCTATGCTCATTGGTTCGCTGAGAACGCCCGGCAGGAGTCTTGAGACCGCGTCCACTAAGGTCAGAGCTACGAGCTCTCCACCGCTGAGAACCACGTCCCCGATGGACACCTCCTCGTCCACTATGCTCTTCACCCTCTCATCAACACCCTCGTACCTGCCGCATATTATCGCCACCCTTTCCTTCTGCGTGAGCTCTTCAACGAACCTCTGGTCTATCCTCCTTCCCCAGGGTTCGGTTATCAGAACGTAGGGCTTTCTGTTCTTCTCAAGGAGGCTCTCGTAGGCTGAAAATATGGGCTCTGGTTTAAGGACCATTCCCGGAAAACCGCCGTAGGCGGTGTCATCAACCTGACCTTTTGGGGCAAACTTTCTTATATCCACAGCTTCAACTTTCACCTTCCCTTTCTTTATAGCCTGGCGGACTATGCCGAACTCGGTGTAGCACCGGATCAGGTCGGGGAATATGGTCAGTATGTAAAACTCCATCTCATCCGGATAGGAAGCTCTTCACGAGCTCCTCAGCCCTCCTCTGGCTGAACTTGTAGTAAGTTTCTATCGTGGTCTTTATGTTGGAGTGACCTGCGAACTCCTTAACTACCTCTACGGGAAAGCCGCTGTTAACGAGGTTGGTTATGTAGGTGTGCCTGAAGCTGTGGACGCTGAAGGGTATTCCGAGCCTCTTGGACAGCCTGTCGGTGTATACCTGAAGGACGCCCCTCTTGACCCTGAAGTTCTCCTCGTAGTTCTCTATCCACTTCAGTATCCTGTCCGTTATCCTGTAAGTTTCGTCTCTGTCCTGGGCGAGCACCGGCGCGAGCCTACCCTTGTTTCTCTTGGTCATGTGGGGCTCAAGCCTTATCCAG
Organism: Hydrogenivirga sp. 128-5-R1-1; assembly: GCF_000171895.1. Lineage (NCBI taxonomy): Bacteria > Pseudomonadati > Aquificota > Aquificia > Aquificales > Aquificaceae > Hydrogenivirga > Hydrogenivirga sp. 128-5-R1-1. The sequence continues at coordinate 187,824 of NZ_ABHJ01000002.1, read as the reverse complement.
AGGATACCACTCTTGTCAAGATAGAAACTGCTCTTGTCAAGGTTTTCAAACTCTCCGAGCCTTATGCCGCTGTAAAGGAATAGGGAGTATATCTTCTCGTACCTCTTACCCTTTACGGCGTTGAATATGTTGTCCACCTCTTCTTTGGTGAGAGCCTTCGGATAGGTGGGTCTCTTCTTGGCGTTGAGCTCCTCCCTGAGCTCCTCTATAGCCTGCTCTATGTCTGTGAACCTGTCCCTGTCTATGTACTCTCTCCTGAGCAGGAACTTGAAGAAGTGCTTGAGGGCGGAAAGGTTTGCGAGGAGTGAAGTAGGTCCGAGGTCTGTGGAGTCCACGTACTTGAATATCTGGGCGGAGGACACCTTCAGAAGTTCCTCTTCTCCTATGTTCACCGTATCAATGAAGTTCTTTATATGCCTGACGTAAGCCTCCGTCGTTCTCTGGTTCTTGGTTCTCTCAAGATTTCTCTTCCAGAGCTCAAGAACCTCCATGGAATTCATAATAATAGAAGAATGAAAGTTATTGCAATCGTGGGGTATCACAACACAGGGAAGACAACACTCGCGGAGCGCCTGGTAGATATGCTCAAAGGCAAGGGGCTCAGGGTGGGCTACCTGAAACACGACCCCAAAGGACACGGCGAGACCGACAGGGAGGGCTCGGACACACACAGGCTCTTTGGAGTTGCGGACAGGGTTGCACTCCTTTCCCCGGACAGACTGACCCTCTGGGAGAGGCGCAGTGATGACCCCCTGGAGGTGGTGAGGGAATACTTCAGGGGCTTTGATGTCGTGATACTTGAAGGCTTTAAGTCCCTCAGAGGTATCCCGAAGGTCGCCTTAGGGAGCGTGGAGGCTGAGGACGTAGTCATGAGGGTTGAAGGAACGGAAGAGGCCGGACATATTATAGAATTACTTGAGAATATGGAGGACAACCTATGAGGGTTAGATGCCTTGAACACAGAGAGCTATGTCCCTTCTGCCACAGGATAGCCCTGACGGTATGCGAGTACTCGGAGCCCTACCCGAGGGTTGAGGCTACCTGCGAGTGCTGTGGGTACCGCTCCTACGACATACCGATGGAGCTAAACAGGGAAACTTTCTTCCAAATACTTGACAGACTCTCAAGGAAGGAGATAGGGGAGATATGCATAGACGACAGGTGTGGTTCAAGGGACATAATAAAGCTCCTTCAGGAGGGAAGGTACACCGAGTACAGGTGCCTTGAGTGCGGCGCCGAGTGGAACAGCGACGATATGCTGAAGGCTATAAAGAGGGTGAAGTCCGTTCAGAAGTACATAACGAACGGCTCAAGTCTGGTGGACGTCCTTAAGGCTGAGGAAGGAGAATGTCCCCTCTGCGGGTGGGACATAGGACACCTGCACGAGGGTTATGCGGTTGAGATAAAGTGTCCCATCTGTGGTTACCACAACGAGTTTAAAGAGGAGTTTCCCGAGAAGGAACCTCCACCTGAAGTGTGTGCCAAGTTTGAGAAGTCCGAGGAAGCTGGATGAAGAGTCCCTTCCAGGAACTCCACCGCTTTATGAACTGGAAGGAGAGATTCCTTAGGGACTATGAAAAGATAGAGAGCTCAGACCTTGAGCTCATAAGGGGTGAGGTTAGGGAGCTATTAGGTCAAGAACCCGATGAAAGGCTCCTTAAGGCTGTCCGCTCCATGTACGTCGGTGGTATGGAGCGCAGGGTGGAAGACCCTGAGATAAGAAGCTGGACTAACTGGGCTGCGGTGAAGACCTACAAGACCTTCAACGAGTTTCCTATACTTTCAGACCTTGAGCTCGCCTTCGTTTTCTATTCGGTGGGAAAGCTCTTCGTTCCTTTACTTATGCACGAGAGGGGTGTAAAGTCTGAGTCCTTCAAGAGGCTTTCCCGCGAAGAACAGGAGGAGGCGGTCTTTGAAGAGCTGGATACTATATGGGAGACACAATTGACACTTATACTTCAGGCTCTTCAATTCCTCGGTCTGAACTCTATCAAGAAGTGAGCCCCTTCATCGGAGGGTAAAGCCCTTATGCTCCACCCGTGGTCTTCCACTATCCTCTTGACCACCGCCATACCCAGCCCCATTCCCTTGGGATTGCTGGAGAAGTAAGGCATGAATATGTTCTCCGCCTCCTCCGGCGGTATGCCCTTGCCGTCGTCCACGTACTCAAGCCCGTCTTCCCCTATCCTTATCCTCACGTTCCTTGCCCCCCACTCTATACTGTTGTTTATGAGGTTGTAGAAGACCTCTTTGAGGAGAGAGGCGTCTCCCTTTACGACCTTGTCCCCTTCAACCTCTATGTTTATCCCTCCAGAGGCGTACAGCTTCCCTATGTCGGAGAGCAGCTCTGAGAGCCTCACTTCCCCGAGCCTTAGTTCCTTTGATGGGCTCAGGTGCTTGAACTGGTTTATCAGGTCGCTTATACGGTTTATCTCCCTAAGTATAAGCTGGGTAAGCTCCGTGAACTTCTCGCTATTGAACTCACCCCTCTCCGCGTATCTGGAAAGCCTCTCAAGGTTGAGCCTGATGGGTGTGAGGGGATTCTTTATCTCGTGGGCTATCCTCTTTACCGCCTCCTGCCAGGTCTTGAACCTCTCGGCTAACACTATGGAGCTAACGTCCTCAACGAGGTATAGGTCTCCCTCCTTGCTCTTTATATGCTCCAGCCTCAGATTCTTGTCCTCCCTTATCCTCCTAAGGGCTTCCTTCAGGTCTCCCTCTCCTCCGAACTGACTCCTGAAGGTTCTGTTTGAACGTGTCTCGCCCGTTGAGCTCACGAAGAGCACGCCCACGGGAAGGGCATCAAGCAACCTCCCCAGGAGGTCTCTCTCCCTCCTGAGCTCCTCGTATATCTTTTTGAGGTTGTCCTTCATCTTTATGAACGCCCTGGAGAGCTCCTCTATCTCGTCGCCGGTTTCCTCCTCTTCAACCTTGATGTCAAGGTTGCCCCTCGCTATCCTCATAGCCCTGTCGGAGAGCCGCTCTATCGGTTCGCTTATGTGTCGCGCCACGAGCATGCTCATCCATACGGTAGCGAGGAGGGTAAGCAGGGTCACGAACACTATGAAGAACACGAATATACCCGTTATTATGTCCCTCGTTTTTACGAACGCCCTCACGTCAAGGGCGAGCTCACCGAACTCCGAAACGTCCCTTATCAGCCTAAGGTCTTTGCTTACCACTACCTTATAGCTTGCATCTCCGGTGTTCACACAGAGGGTATAGTTGAACTCCCCCTCCGAGACATCAAAGTCGCAGCTGGGAACCCTTACCACGCTCTCTATATCCTTTATGCGGTTCAGCTCGTCAAAGAGCCCCGCCTCCAGGAGGGCATGGGCTATGCTCTTGAACCTCTCTACCCTCCTGAGCTCAGACTCGTAGAGGTTTCTGTAAACCCTCTCTGCCGAAGAGGAAAGGGCACGGGTCTTTGAGCTAAGGTAGGTCTTGGTTGATTGCAGGACGACGACTATTGACACCACGTTGAGTAGGAGGAGAGGTATGAACAGATACAGAAACAGTATGTTGGCGAGCTTCCTGCGGAGTATGTTCCTCCTCTTCCCCAGGTAAACCTTTATGAGCTTTCTGAGGATTATGGAGGTTATCAGCACGAGGGCGAGCAGGTCTATGTTGATGGCGAGGAGAAGTATGTAGTAGTTAGCGTAGGGCAGGTTCTTAAGGTTGTTGATGAAGGCTACGTTTATGGCTACGAAGGCTAAGAGGAGGGAGAGACCTATTAAAAGCTTACGCTTCACCTTCTTCTTTTATCCTGTGGTGTTTTATCAGCTCGCCCTCAGCCCAGTATATTGCCATCTCGGCGATGTTTTCGGCGTGGTCGGCTATCCTCTCAAAGTGTCTCGCAACGAAGGAAAGGTGTATGACCCTCTTTATGTTCCTTGGGTCTTCCATCACGTAGGTTATGAGCTCCCTCTCAAGCTGGTGATAAAGCTCGTCTATCATGTCGTCCTTCTCTATTATCTTCTTGGCGAGCATAGTGTCTCTCTGGAGGAAGCTTATCACGCTGTCGTTCACCATGTCCTTGACCGCCTCTGCCATCAGCGTTAGGTTCACGTAGGGTTTCAGGGGCGGTTCCTGGGCGAGGAATATTGAGCGCTCGGCTATGTTCTCAGCCTCGTCCCCCATCCTCTCCAAGTCCGAGACTATCTTGTATATGCCCATAACGAGCCTCAGGTCTGAGGCTTCCGGCTGGTACAGGGCTATCATCCTTATACACCTTCTCTCTATGTCCACCTCAAGGGAGTCTATCTCGTCGTCTCCCTTTATTATCTCCTCGGCGAGCTCAACGTTCTGCTCGTTGAGAGACCTTATCGCCTTGTCTATGGCTTCCTGGACGAGCCTCGCCATCTTTACGACGAGTTCCTTTGCCTCTTCAAGCTCCTCTAAAAACTTCATGGCTAAATAATTTAAGCCTCCTGGCTCTCTTTGTAAATCTCAAGACCTCTGCTGGTACCGAGCCTATCCGCTCCCGCCTCAATCATAGCGAGGGCGTCCTTCAGACTTCTTATACCTCCTGCAGCTTTAACCTTTATCCTGCCCCCGGCGGCTTCCTTCAGAAGTCTCACGTCCTCAAGGGTTGCTCCCCCCTCTGCAAAGCCCGTTGAGGTCTTCACAAAGTCCGCCTCTGCCTCAATACAAACTTCAACAGCCTTCAGCTTCTCCTCCCTGCTCAGATAACAGGTCTCAATAATTGCCTTCAGAACTACTCCTGTCTCCCTCTTTACAGCCTTTAACTCCTCCTCAACGTATCTGTATTTGCCGGACTTGAAGGCTGATATGTTCATCACGATGTCTATCTCTTCAGCTCCGTCGTCCACAGCCCTGACTGCCTCGTGCACCTTGACCTCTTTGACGTTAAGCCCCAGGGGAAACCCCGCGACAGAGCACACCACTATCCTGTCTCCACCCACCTCCTTGGCAAGCTTCACGTGGTACGGATTCACACACACTGCGTAAAAGCCTATCTCCGCCGACCTTATGACGAACTCCTCAACCTCTTTCTCGCTCACGTTGGGTTTGAGCAGTGAGTTGTCTATCAGCTTTCTCACGTCCATTCCCTTAGCCTCCTGAGGGCGTTTAGAGCTACCCTTGACGCCTCCTTAACCTTCTCCTGATAGTTCACTAGGAACTTCTCCTCGGGTCTCTTGTCTATCGTGGGACAGACCACGCCCGCTCTGTGACCCAGAGGGTAGAGGAAGTGGAGCAGGAAGCTCGCCTCCATCTCCATGTTTTCAAACCTGAGCCCCTCTATGCCTGTATCGGTTCTGGAGAGCCTGACGTCTATGTCGGGGACTGTGGGCGGTATCCTTGAGACAGACCTGCCCTGGTTCGCGAAGAAGCCAGAGTTTGACACCGTGACACCCCTCTTGAAGTTTACCCCGAGCTCCTCAGCCGACTCAGTCAGAGCCCTTACAACATCGGGATGTGCCTTTGAAGCGTAGGGACTTATACGACCCTTGAACCTTGAATTCTCAGATATAACGCCCTCAAGGGCGTCCTTCACAACACCTTCAAGCTTTACGCACCTCTCGTCCGGGGGCGGAGCGTCGTAAAACAGTCCCGTGTTGTCAAGCCCAACTGCGTACTCGGTTATAACAAGAGTGCCGAGCTCCGTATCCTTTTGGAGTCCACCCGAGGTGCCCACCCTTATCACGTTCAGCGTGGGAAACTCCTCCTTCCTCTCCATGCTCTGGAAGTCTATCTCGTGGAGTGCCACGATCTCGTTTATGACTATCTCAAGGGAAGGGGTACCCATGCCAGACGTGGTTATGGAGACCCTCTGCCCCCAGTCCGTATATCCCGTGACCGTTCTCAGCCCCCTGTGTTCCTTGTTTACGTCTATCCCCCTCAGAAAGTTCCGGGCTATGAAGGTTACCCTGTGCGGGTCTCCGACGATTATTATGTCCGGTGCGAGCTCTCCCGGGGACAGGTTCAGGTGATACACCTTGTCGTTGATTATAGGAAGGTCGGGAGGGTGGAAGGGCTGCTCCCTCATACTACGCATTATAATCCTAAGAGACTAAATTATTTCGTGAGGAGTTGCGATGGTAAGGGAGATAGTCACCTATCCGGCTGAGGTTTTGAAGAAGCCTACCCTTGAGGTTTCCGACATAGACAGGGAGGTGAAGAGTTTAATAAAGGACATGTTTGACACCATGTACAATGCGGAGGGCGTTGGGCTCGCAGCCAACCAGATAGGAGTTCCCCTTAGCGTCATGGTTATAGACACCACGCCCAAGGAGGACGTCCCAGACCTGAAGCTCGTTCTCATAAACCCGGAGGTTATAGCGTCCGAAGGCAAGCAGAAGTATAAGGAGGGGTGCCTATCCTTCCCCGGGCTGAGCGTTGAGGTAGAGAGAGCCAAGAGGGTGAAGGTGAGGGCTCTGAACGAACACGGAGAACCCGTTGAGGTGGTGCTTGAGGACTTTCCGGCGATAGTATTTCAGCACGAGCTTGACCACCTGAAGGGCATAACCTTCATAGACAGGCTCAAGGGTTGGAGGAGAAGGCTCGCCCTTGAGAAGTACAGAAAGCTCCAGAAGGAGGCTGAGAGAGTATAGACATGGGCACACGGACTAAACCCTTCCTATCACTCAAAGACTACTTTCTGGATAAGTACGGGAAGCGCGTCCAGAAGATAACCGTTGCCCTTCCCTTCACGTGCCCTAACAGGGACGGTAGCAAGGCTAAGGGAGGGTGTACCTTCTGTCACGACGGCTCAAAGCCGTCCATGCTGAGCCCCTCCGTTCCCCTGGAGACCCAGATAGAGGAGGGTATGGAGAGGGCAAAGAGGAAGTACGGCGAGGATATACTCTTCTTCGTCTACTACCAGTCCTATACCAACACCTACGCGGACATAAACACCCTTCGCAGGGTCTACGATACAGCCCTCGGCTTTGAGGGGGTCGTCGGTATAGACGTGGGGACGAGACCCGACTGCGCTCCCGAGGAGGTGCTTGACTTACTCACAGGCTATGCCGAAAGGGGTCTTGAGGTGTGGGTTGAGTTCGGTCTCCAGTCAGCCAACTTTGAGACCCTGAAGAGTATAAACAGGGCTCACGGCGTTTCGGACTTCGTGGACGCGGTTTTAAGGGCAAAGAAGAGACCCCTCAAGGTCTGTGCCCACATGATAGTGGGTCTGCCTGGCGAGGGTAGGGAAGACATTATAGAGACCGCCAAGCTCCTTGCGGCTCTGCCCGTAGACGGGGTTAAGATTCACCCATTGCACGTTATAAGAGGAACTGTGATGGCACTCCAGTACGAGAGAGGAGAGTTCAGTCCACTCTCCCTTGAAGAGTATGTTGAGCTGTGCAGTGAGGTTATAGAGATACTCCCTCCGAAGGTGGTAGTCCACAGAATTACAGGTGAGGTGGATGAAAGTCTCCTCCTGGCACCGGATTACTGCAAGCCCTCCATGAAGAACAGGGTCATAGGGGAGGTGTTCAGGAGGCTTGAAGAGAGAGGGGGCTACCAGGGGGCGAAGACGTCTCTATACCTGAACAGGTCTGCATCTCTTTAAGCTCTTAAGATGAAAAAGGAACACTGGGCGCTCGTTTCACTCCTCCTGAACCTGATTCAGTCTGCCCTCAAGTTCATTGCTGGTCTTATGACGGGAAGCCTATCTCTCATAGGCGAGGCTCTGCACTCCCTCTCCGATGCCACAGCCTCCGTTATAGCTTACGTCTCCATAAAGTTTTCCGAGAAGAAGCATGAGCGCTTTCCTTACGGGCTGTACAAGCTTGAGAACATAGGGGCGATAGTTATAGCCTTCTTTCTCGTCGTTGCCGCCTACGAGATAGCCCACAGGGCTCTGACGGGCAGAGTGGAGATAGACAGGGACGCTCTCCCCGTGGGTATAGGGGTTGTCCTTTTCTCCCTCATTAGTTCCATAACCCTCTCCTTCTTGGAGAGGAGGGCTGGCAAGAAGTTGAACTCACCTACGCTCATAGCGGACTCTTACCACACCCTAACCGACGCCTTCGGTTCCTTCCTCGTGCTGCTCAGCCTCAGCGCCGCTTACGTTGGCTACAACTACGACAGGTACTTTGCCCTTGCGGTCGTAGCCCTGATACTCTACACAGCCTTCGGGCTTCTGAAGGAGCAGGTGGGGGCGATACTTGACATATCTGCCGATGAGGAAACGGTGGAGCGTATAAGGGACATAATCCTGAGTTTCCCCGAGGTGGAGAGCGTGAAGAGACTCCTTGTCAGGAGTGCGGGAGGTAAGCTCTTCATAGATGCGGAGATACTCCTGAGACCCGGCAGCTTCATGAGGAGCCACGCCATAGCGGACGAGATAGAGAGGAGGATAGCCAGGGAAATAGACAACGTTGAGATGGTCTTTATCCACTACGAGCCTGCCAAAGAGGAGAAACTGCGTATAGCCATATTCTCCGGTAACGGTGAGGCTCTCTGCAGGGACTTTTCAAATGTAAAGAAGATGTTCCTCTTTGAGGAGAGGAGCGGCAAGCCTAAGATTAAAGAGATAGAAGTGAAATCGGAGGAGGACGTGGCGAGGTTGCTCGTCAGGGAGGGAGTGGACATAGTTATATGCGGTCACCACCCCGAGAGTGCAAGGGCTAAGTGGATACTCCACAAGAACGGCGTGTTCGTCTGGGAGACCGACAAGGAGAACATATATGAAGCCCTCTCGGAGGTCTCCAGACTGAAGCTTGATGGCTCAGATAAAGAGCGAGGCAACGAGGGGAACGAGTAGGTTTACGCTCTTCACATCTTTGAGGAGACCCCACAGCTTGAAGGCTATCACCACCATTACGCCTCCTCCTATGAACAGGCTGTTCGCCATCGCCTGAGGGTCAAGGAACTCTCCAAAGAAGAAAGCGAGCAGCGTTATTCCTCCCTGGAAGAGGAGAACGAAGAGGGCTGAGAAGGCTACACCCTTGCCGAGGGAGGAGGCGAGTATTATTGAGGAGAAGCCGTCCATGGTGGCTTTTGAGAGGATGAGGGAACTGTCTCCTTTAGTCCCTTCAAGTATGCACCCCAGCAGGGTCATAGGACCTACGGTGAATAGGACGGAGGACGTGACGAAGGCGTTCGTAAAGTCCTTTCCAGTGTCCGAGAGCTCTTCTATCTTTCCCTCTATGTTCAGGAGGTAACCCACGGCCGTTCCTATGAGCAGGATAAAGAACACCTTCAAAGTCTCTGGCTTGTTCTCTACTAGGAGTTTAACTCCCAAGATGAGGGTGAATAGTCCTATGCCGTGGATAACACCCTCTCTCAGCTTTGGGTTTATGAAGCGGGCACCCTTGAGCCCAAAGAAACTCCCCAGGAGGACGAAGACTACGTTGACGAGAGTCCCGAAGCCCGGGAACATGTCAGCTCTTCTTCTCTTCCTCTGTCTGCGTCTGCTGGGCTTCCGCCTGAGCCATTATGTCTTTCATTAGGTTGTATATAAACTCTCCTCTGTCGTCCACCCTGTAACGGCTTACCACCGCGTTGTTAGCCTTCTCCCCTATGCCCTTGGCTTCTTCAAGGTTCTCAAGGTAGTAAAGTATCTTCTCCTCAACGTCAGCCCTGTCAAGGGGCATGTAGGTTATGACCTCCTCGCCGGGGGTCAGAAAGCCCGGAAGCGTTCCGCGAAAGTCAATCATGGGTGCGCTGCCCATAGCTGAGACCTCAAGGGGCGTAAAGCCTATGCCGGAGGGAACCGTATGGGGAAAGCTCATTATAGTTATGTAAGACCTGCCGTATATTTCAAGGAGCTCCTCGTAGGAGTTTACCTTAAGCTGTTCGTGGTCTTCCCTAAGCTCCCCTTGGAACTCACCCACTATCTTGAGGTTCAGCCCGTCCAAGAAGTTCACGAGATACCACCTCTTCCTCATGGTGGCGTATATGGATATATCGTTCAGCATCCTGAGGAAGGCTTCACCGTTCTGCTCCCTCCACTGGGTAAACTCCTGCTGTATCTGGGGGTTGAAAATACCCAGTATGTAGTTGAAGGCTGTAAGCACGTGAACTTCAGGGTTCCTGAACATGAACTCACCCGTCTCTATGAAGAGCGGGAATATGTTCTCGGGGATGTTCTGCCTGACGGAGTTAACGACTATCTCTGGGTTTATCACGGGACCTAAGAAGGCTACCTCTATGTCCCGCTCTTCCGCGGGCTTCGGAAAGAGGGAGAAGTTCAGGAAGGGCGTTATGTAGCTTATGTTCTCAACGCCGAGGAACCTCAGACTGTCAACGTACTTTATGTCCGTCACGAGGGCTATCAAGTTCCTGTGGCTCTCAACTCCGTGTATGTTGGGGAAGTGCAGGAGAGGATCCTCGGTAAAGACGGAGAGATGAACGAAGCCGAAGATGTCGTATATGGGAACCTTCTTTCCCTCCTGCTCACCTATTATTATCCCCGTAGCGTTCACGTCCATGGTGAAGGCGGGTCTGAATTCGTTAAGCTCCTCCACAGCCTTCTGGACGTTCTGGGGGTCAAGCTCTATCTCCTTAAGCTCCACACCCCTGTTCTTCAGGTAATCAAATAGGGCGTCCAGGTGTTTGAGACTTCCCTGCAGCTCTCCGACTTTGAAGAAGGCGAGTTTCATGACCTTTCCATTATAAAGGATTTCTCCTCGTCCATTATCCTCTCCTTGAGCCTCTCTATCTCCTCGCCGAGCTCCCTGCCCTCAAGACCTTTACTCTTAAGTTGAGAGACCGCCTCCGGCGGTGCTTTAACGAACCTCAGCCTCTCAAGGAAGAGCTTGACCTTGTCCTGAACGTCCCTGCAGGTCATAAGTATCAGCAGGAGCGATATGTGAACCCCCTTCAGAGCCCTGTAAACCTCCGAGTTCCTCTCAGCCCTTTGGAGTTTGTCTTTGAGTGCGTTCAGGGAGGTGTAGAGGCTCTCCATGCTCTCCCTCACCCATGAAGGTGCTGAGACCTCCTGCAGAAACCTCTCGCTGACCTCCGGCTTGACCGTTGAGAGGATCACCATCAGGAAGACCCAGCCGTAGTCCACCCTTTCCGAGGGAAACTCAAGGGAGTGCCAGTCGGTCACCTTTTTAAGGTTTATGAGCCTATCCTCAAGGTTCTGAGTCCATCTGAAGCCCTTTATCACGTGCTCCAGAACCTTGAACTTCCTGTAAAGGGAGAGTATCTCCAGGAGTCTGTCCTCCCTCAGGGCGAGCCTTATCTCGTTCATGATCCTTCCTCTGGGAGCCTCTTCAAGTAGACCCAGGTTTACAGCCTGTTTGAGTAGCCTCTCCGTGCTCTTGGATAGCTTGAACCCGAGCCTGCCTGCAAACCTGAGCGCCCTGAGTATCCTGACAGGGTCTTCTATGAAGCTGACCGGGTGCAGAACCCTGACTATCTTGTCCTTGAGGTCTCTGATACCTCCGAAGTAGTCAATTAGTGTGCCCATGTCTTCGGGGTTCACAGATATAGCCATGGCGTTTATTGTGAAGTCCCTCCTCACGAGGTCTTCTTTAAGGGAAGCCTTCTCCACCTTAGGGTAGGCGCCCGGCCTCGGGTAGGTCTCCCTCCTTGCGGTGGCGAACTCAAGCTTCAGACTACCAACCTTAACATGGGCTGTCCCGAACTCCGGAAAGGGGTGAGGCTGAACGCCGTGTTCCCTTGCGAGCTCCTCGGCAACTCTTATGGCGTCTCCCTCTATTACGAAGTCAAGGTCCCACACGTCCTTTCCCAGCAGTATGTCCCTGACCACACCTCCAACTATATAAGCCCTGTAACCCAGCCTGTTGGCTATGATCCCCACCTCAGTAGATATCTCCTCTATGTTCTTGGGTATCCTTATCCTCTTGTGGAGGGCTTTAGCCTCGCCCAGGTCTTCCTTCATCCTGTGGAGTATGTCAAGCCTTGTGACAACCCCGACCACAGTTCCTCCGTCCACCACGGGTATCAACTTCTGACCGAACTTTGTGAGTATCTCCTCAGCCTCCCACACCGGGGAGTCAGGCGAGAGGGTAGTGAAGTCCTTGTTAACGAACTCACCCACAGGCTCCTCTGGATACAGGCGGGAGAGCTTCAGAAGGCTCTTCTTGGAGACTATGCCTATCAGGTTTCCCTCCCTGTCTATGACGGGGGCATTTGCAAAGCCTCTCTCGGACAGCTCCAGCAGGGCGTCCCGCACCGATAAGTGCTCCGAGAGCATGAAGGGGGGAGAGCTCATTATGTCCCCCACCCTGAGCTTTGGAGGTTTTAAACCCTTCAGGTAACCTATGAGTAAGTTTTTAACCCTCTCTGCGGATACGTTTTCAAGCTTTGTGGCTCCCGCTTCCGGATGCCCCCCACCCCCGAAGTGGGAGAGAACTTTCCCCGCATCTATGTCCTTTGTCTGGGAACGCCCGAACACGTAGGTCTTTCCTTCAGCCTCTATTATCACGAAGAAGGCATCGGCCTCCTTCAGGTCTTTCACTTCATACAGGAGGGCGTTTATGTCCGGCTCATATTTCTCAAGAACAGCTGTAGCTATGACTATTTCCCTGTCCTCTATGAAGAGCTTCTCTATTGAAGAGAGGATCCTCCTGACTATGTCTATCTGCTCCTTGGTGAAAGCCTCAAGCATGTACTTCCTTATGCTCTTCAGGTCTGCACCCATGGACAATAGCCATGATGCCGCCTTTAGGTCTCTATCGGTGGTTCCTTCGTAGGTGAAGTTTCCCGTGTCCTCGTATATGCCGAGGGCTATCACGGTAGCCTCCTCGGGGGAGAGCTCTATGTTTCTCTCAATCAACTCTTCAACCACGAGGGTGGTAGCCGCGCCCACCCTGTCCACCTTTCCCTCAAACTCCTTAACATCACCCTCCGGGTGGTGGTCGTAAACTACGACACCTTCCACCCTGTCCTTGGGGATGCTCTCTGGAAAATGTCTCGTATCCGTAAGGACAAGGGTGAAACGTTCAGGCAGGTCATCCGTTGTCCTGAAGAGGTGTCTGAAGTCTCTGAACACCTCGCCCGCCCTCTTTGAAAGGTATCTCGGTGTTAGAAGACACGAGTCCGGAGAGAGCCTCTGGAGGGCTAAGGCTGCCGAGAGGGCGTCCAAGTCGGCACCGTCGCTCAGAACTATGACCTTGCTACATTCCTGTCCCACCCTATAAATTTAAACCCTCACGGCAAGTCCCCGGGCGATTATCTTCGTGTGAACTGCGTACTCCTTGCTCTCTATCCTGAGCTCCAGGATTGCGTTCGCTCCCACCTCCCGGGCTCTGTCCATGAGCTTCTGTATTGCCGACTGTTCACCCATGGAGGCGTACACCTCGTCCCCTTCGCTGGGTATGGTTACCACGCCCTCCACGTAACCGAAGATCCTCTGAACCTCGTACCCAGGTATGGACTTTGAGTAGGTAACTATGATGTTGTCCTCTACCGACGGATCACCGCTCCTCTCCGCCCTGTGCCTGAGCAGAGAGGCTGTTATGAACGCCACGAGAAATACCCCAAGAGAGACCTCAAACCACATGTGAGAAACCTCCCCAAATTTATCTTTTCATCCTTATTATAATCCCCCGTCCCTCCGAGGGAAGTGTTTACAACTTTACAATTTTGTGAACAATTTTACCTGAGATCGGAAGGCTGTATCCTGACCTCGGTCGTAAAATCTATGTTTAAGGGGCGTTTTTGATTTTTGGCACGCTCCTTGCACTATAACGGAGCAGAGGAGGAAGGCAAGATGAAGAAGATTGAGGCTATCATTAAACCCTTCAAGTTGGACGAGGTCAAGGACGCCCTCGTGGAGATAGGCATCGGGGGTATGACAGTGACCGAGGTAAAGGGCTTCGGTCAGCAGAAGGGTCACACCGAGATCTACAGGGGCACGGAGTACGTTATTGACTTCCTGCCCAAAGTCAAGATTGAAGTGGTGGTCAAGGACGAGGACGTGGAGAAGGTTCTTGACACCATCGTCAAGACAGCCCAGACGGGAAGGGTGGGCGACGGAAAGATATTCGTCCTCCCCGTTGAAGAGGTCGTCCGTATAAGGACGGGTGAGAAGGGTGAAACAGCTATTTAAAAACCTATAAGGAGGTGCAGGCATGCCGAAGTATTCACCGCAGGAGGTTTTAAGCCTCATTGAACAGGAAGGAGTCCAGTACGTTGATCTGAGGTTCTCAGATCCCTTTGGTCAGTGGCAGCACCTGACCATACCCGCCTACGAGCTTTCCGAAGACACCTTTGAGAACGGAAGAGGATTTGACGGATCTTCCATAAGGGGTTGGCAGTCCATAAACGAGTCCGACATGCTCGCAAAGCCCGATCCCAACACCGCTTTTATAGATCCCTTCATAGAGACCAAGACCCTCGTGATGATATGTGACATCTACGACCCCGTTACCGGAGAGAGGTACGGAAGGGACTCCAGATACATAGCTCAGAAGGCTGAGCAGTATCTCAAGCAGACGGGTATAGGCGATACCGCCTACTTCGGTCCCGAGGCGGAGTTCTTCATACTTGACTCCATAGAGTACGGAACCTCCGCCAACTACTCCTTCTGGAGGGTGGACTCCGAAGAGGGCTGGTGGAACAGAGAGCTGACTTCCACCGGCTACAAGATACCCCACAAGAGGGGATACTTCCCCGCACCCCCCATGGACAAGACCATGGAGATCAGGAACGAGATGGTCTCCATACTCTCCGAGCTGGGAGTGACCGTTGAGCTCCACCACCACGAGGTCGCAACCGCCGGACAGGCTGAGATAGACATCAGGTACGACTCCCTCGTAAGCCAGTCCGACAAGCTCTTCCTTTACAAGTACATCGTCAGAAACGTGGCAGCCAAGCACGGCAAGTTCGCCACCTTCATGGCTAAGGTTCTTCCCAACGACAACGGTTCCGGAATGCACACCCACTTCTCCATCTGGAAGGGAGACGAACCTCTCTTCGCAGGATCCGGATACGCAGGTCTTTCAGAGACCGCTCTCTACGCCATAGGCGGAATACTCAAGCACGCAAGGGCTATAGTCGCCCTCACCAACCCCACCATAAACTCCTACCACAGGCTCGTTCCCGGATTTGAGGCACCCGTAAGGCTCGCCTACTCCGCAAGGAACAGATCTGCCGCCATCAGGATACCCATGTACTCCCAGTCTCCCAAGGCAAAGAGGATAGAGGTTAGGTTCCCCGACGCCACATCCAACCCGTACCTCGCCTTCAGCGCCATACTTATGGCTGCAATAGACGGAATAGAGAACAAGATTGACCCCGGAGAGCCCTTTGACAAAGACATCTACTCCCTACCTCCCGAAGAGCTTGAGGGAATACCCCAGCTCCCCGGATCACTTGAGGAGGCTATAAACGAGCTGGAGAAGGACTACGAGTTCCTCCTAAAGGGCGGAGTCTTCACAGAGGAGTTCCTCCAGCTCTGGATAGAGACCAAGAGGGACGAGATAGACCAGCTCAGGTTTACCCCTCACCCTCTGGAGTTTGAGCTTTACTTTGACATTTAAGTTTTTAAGCACCCCGCCTTCGGCGGGGTCATTTTTATAAAGGAGGGAAAAGAGATGAGGCGCGCATCCCTTTGGGCATTACTGCCTTTACTTACGGTAGCCGTTCCTGCCTTTGCAGGAGAGGCTAAGCTTGACACGGGTAATACAGCCTGGATGCTCATGGCTTCCGCACTGGTTGTATTCATGACCGTTCCCGGACTGGCGCTCTTTTACGGCGGTCTGGACAAGAGCAAGAGCATCCTCAACACCATAGCCATGTCCTTCGTTGCCTTCGGTATAGTCACGATAACCTGGCTTGCCGTGGGTTACTCCATAGCCTACGGTGACGACCTGGGTCAGTTCATGGGCAACCCCTTTCAGTACCTCTTCGGTAAGGGGATAACGGGTATAAACGCCGATACGGGCTACCCCGCTCTCCTTGACCTGATGTTCCAGCTAACCTTTGCCACAATAACCACCGCTCTGGTCAGCGGTTCTCTCGTTGGAAGGATGAAGTTCTCCGCATGGATCATATTCTGTGTGCTCTGGAGCATAGTGGTTTATCCGCCCATAGCCCACTGGGTCTGGGGTGGAGGATTTCTCAGCAATCACGGAGCCCTTGACTTCGCCGGCGGAACGGTTGTCCACATAAACGCCGGTATAGCGGGTCTGGTTGCCGCTCTTATACTGGGCAAGAGGAAGGAGCCCCAGCTCATTCCCAACAACGTTCCCCTGGTTGCCCTCGGAGCGGGTATCCTCTGGTTCGGTTGGTTCGGATTCAACGCAGGTTCCGCCCTCGCAGCGGACACCATAGCCGTCTACGCTATGCTCAACACCACCGTAGCGACCTCCGCTGCGATGCTGGCGTGGATGTTCGTGGAGTGGATGTCAGCAGGGAAACCCACCGTGGTGGGTATATCCTCTGGAATAATAGCAGGTCTCGTTGCCATAACTCCCGCGGCAGGCTTCGTCAATCCTGTGGGAGCCATATTCGTGGGCGCCATAGCTTCCATATTCGCCTACTTCGCCGTTGCCAAGCTGAAGGCGGCGCTCGGGTACGACGATGCCCTTGACGTCTTCGGAATACACGGAGTCGCAGGTATAGTTGGTGCGATACTGACGGGTGTGTTCGCCGACCCCGCTGTAAACGAGAGCGCTGGACTCCTCTACGGGAATCCCAAACAGCTTCTCATACAGCTGGAAGGTGTGATAGTTACCCTTGTTTACTCGGGAATACTCACAGCCATTATAGTGCTGGTGGCTAAAGCGCTCACCGGTCTGAGGGTTAAAGAAGGTGACGAGATTGAAGGACTTGACAGCTCCCAGCACGGTGAGAGTGCTTACAACCTTTAAAAGCTCAAGGAGGGAGGCTCAGTCCTCCGCTCCGCTTTTCTCTTTTTGAAAAACACTAAGGAGGTGTTGGTTATGAAGAAGAAGATACTGCTTACCGCTGTTCTGGCTTTTGCCGGAAGCTCCCTCGCTCAGGAGAAGACCCTGAGCCTCAAGATATCTCAACCCATGGAGCTGTACGGTGCAATTACGGGAGGATACTTTTATACCACCAATGAGGGTAACAGGGACTCCCAGGATGCTTTTAGACTGACCAATGTGGTTGTTGGTCTTTCGGGAGGAGGTGACAAGGTTAGCTTTGACCTTGCAGTTGGTACACTCCTTGCCCCCTCTGTATGGGATGGCGGAGTGAACAACAGTATGATCTCCTATACCAATGGAAGCTCAGTTAGCAACGAGGCAGGAATACTTTGGGGGTATGTCACCTTGTCTCCTATGAATAGGATATCCGTTGACGTAGGTTACCTCACAACCAACGTGGGTGCTGAAGTCATAAATACGTATGCTAACAAGAATATAACTTTGGGAGCTGTTTGGTACGCCCAGCCTGTCATATATCCTGGTGTAAGGGTAAACTTTCAGCTAAATGAAGATATAAGTCTGTACGCTGAGTACAATAACGATGCCATAAGCCCTAGGGCAGAAGCTTACGCTGTTGGTTCGCTTGGTTCCTTGGCTGGTATAGATTATGCTTTAACCTACTATGACTACACCGGCTTCAAAAACTTTATAGATGTGGTGCTTGGGTATTCTCTTGGAACACTTGAGATAGGTCTTAACTTAGACTATCAGTGGTTGGATAGTTCCGCCAAATCCTCGGGGCAGGACGACACAGCTTACGGCTTGGCTGTATTCATAACTCCGTCCTTTAAAGACATATCTGTTCCTGTTAGGTTTGAGTACTTTGATGAAGGTACGAGCGGTATATACTTCACCCCTGACTTTAACGGAGATGGAACCCCTGATGCATACGCTGAGAAGGGATTCTCCTTCACAGTTACGCCAACCTATAAGCCGACCGAGAATTCCTTTGTAAGAGCTGAACTTTCGTACGTGTCCGCAGACAACAAAGTTTTCAAGAATGGAAATGAGGACAACAAAACCACCGTCGCCGTTGAGCTCGGATTTACGTTCTGAGCCCTGCACCCATTGTGCCCTTTGCCCCCTCTCGGGGGCTTTTTTATTAGACGTAAGGGATTAACGGGAAGGGAAATAGAGTTTTAATTGGCTTTTCCGTTTCCGTTCAGAGATTCCCACTCCTCAGGGGTGAGGACACTGACCGTCTTCTTATTCCTTCTCTTCTCAAAGTGGACGTATCCGTCTGTGAGTGCGAAGAGGGTGAAGTCGGAACCCAGACCAACGTTCTTGCCGGGGTATATCTTGGTTCCCCTCTGCCTGACGAGTATGTTTCCTGCCTTTACAAACTGACCACCGTATCTCTTAACTCCGAGCCTTTTAGAATGACTATCCCTTCCGTTCCTCGTAGAGCCACCACTCGCTTTAGATGCCATACTAAAACCTCCTACTTTATATCTTTAATTAATATCTCGGTGAAGGGTTGTCTATGACCCTTCCACCTCTTGTAGTTCTCCTTAGGCTTGTACTTAAATACGGTCACCTTCTTACCGAGCCCGTGGGACACCACCTCTGCGACTACCTTTCCCTTGTAGAACTCCACGCTTCCGTCGTCCTTCCTTACCATCAGAGGCTCTAACTCAACGGTGGAGCCCTCTTTGGCATCTATCTTCTCTATCCTGAGCCTCATTCCAGGCTCTACCCTGTACTGTTTGCCACCCGTCTTTATCACGGCGTACATGGATTACCTCCTTATGGCTTAGCGGAGTGAATAGTATAGCACAAAAA
Organism: Hydrogenivirga sp. 128-5-R1-1; assembly: GCF_000171895.1. Lineage (NCBI taxonomy): Bacteria > Pseudomonadati > Aquificota > Aquificia > Aquificales > Aquificaceae > Hydrogenivirga > Hydrogenivirga sp. 128-5-R1-1. The sequence goes on along the minus strand of NZ_ABHJ01000002.1, from coordinate 169,207 downwards.
CAAGGTGATAAAATAAAGCTTCCATGGAAAAGCTCTGGGAAGCACACGGTCTATCGGAGGAAGAGTACAGGAAGATAGTGTCCTACCTCGGAAGGGAGCCCAACAACGTTGAGCTGGGTGTTCTGGGTGCCCTCTGGTCTGAGCATTGCTCCTACAAGTCCTCAAGGAAGGTTCTGAGGAAGTTCCCCAACAAGGCGGACTGGGTGGTTCAGGGACCGGGGGAGAATGCGGGCGTCGTGGAAGTGGACGAGAACGTCTGGGTAGCCTTCAAGGTGGAGAGCCACAATCACCCCTCCTTCATAGAGCCTTTCAACGGAGCCGCTACGGGTGTGGGCGGGATAATAAGGGATGTACTCTCCATGGGAGCCAGACCTATAGCCTTAGCGGACTCCCTCCGCTTCGGTGAGCTTACAGACCAGCGCACGCGCTTTCTCGTAAGAGGGGTTGTGAAGGGTATAAGCTCTTACGGAAACTCCATAGGTGTACCCACAGTGGCAGGGGAGACATTCTTTGAGGACTCCTACAGGACTAACCCCCTTGTAAACGCCTTCTGCCTCGGGGTAATGCCTGCGGGCAGGATGTTCCGCGCCAAGGCTACGAAAACCGGACAGCTCCTCTTTCTGATCGGCTCTTCAACCGGAAGAGACGGGATACACGGTGCGGTTATGGCTTCCGGGGAGTTCGGTGAGGACGCCGAGGAGAAGAGACCCAACGTTCAGGTTGGAGACCCCTACTTCGGCAAGAAGCTGATAGAGGCGGTTCTGGAGGCTGTGGAGAGAGGACTGCTCGTGGGCATGCAGGATTTGGGAGCTGCTGGTCTTGCGGGTTCAGCGTCCGAGCTTGCGAGTAAGTCCGGTATGGGCGTTGAGATTTACCTGGACAGGGTTCCCCTCAGAGAGGAGGGCATGAATCCTTACGAGATACTCCTCTCAGAGAGTCAGGAGAGGATGCTCCTGATAATAGAGGAGGAGAACTTAAAGCACCTTGAGGAGCTCGCCAACAGGTATCACCTGAGTTACGGTGTCGTCGGGAAGACTACCGAAGACAAGAAGTTCAGGGCTCTCTTCGGAGACGAGCTCGTTGCAGAGCTACCGGTCAGCCTGATAGTGGATGAGGCACCCCTATACGAGAGACCCATAAAGGAGCCTTCCTACATAAAAGAGCTCAGAAGTTTTGAACAGAACCTCCTGCCGGAGGTTGACATAAAAGACTCACTCCTGAAACTCCTTTCATCACCCAACCTGTGTTCAAAGGCGTGGGTTTACAGCCAGTACGACTATCAGGTTGGAACCAACACGATCGTCAAGCCCGGAGGGGATGCCGCCCTCCTAAGGCTGAAGTGGGTTGAGAGACCGGAGCTCAACTCAAAGCGGGGCATAGCCATATCCGCCGAGGGAAACGGCAGGCTCGTATTCCTTGACCCTTACGAAGGAGGTAAGTACGTGGTCGCCGAAGCCTGCCGGAACGTTGCCTGTACCGGAGCGAAACCTCTCGCCATAACGGACTGCCTGAACTTCGGCAACCCGGAGAGACCGGAGATAATGTGGCAGTTCGTCAGAGCTGTGGAGGGTATGGCTGAAGCCTGCGAAGCCCTCAACGTCCCCGTGGTGAGTGGAAACGTATCACTCTACAACGAGACCATTGAGAAGGATAAGGTAAGGAACGTTTATCCCACCCCGGTGATTGTCTGTGTAGGAGTCCTTGAAAACGCCGAACGGTTCGTGGACGTGTATTACCCCTCCACGGCAGAGCTTCTCCTTATAGGAGACCTGAACAGGCGTTCCCTTATAGACGGCAGCGAGTACCTGAAGGTTGTTCACGGAGTTGTCAAGGGAGGCGTCCCGGCGGTTGACCTTGCGAAGGAGAAAACCCTCATTGATACACTCGTGGAGCTCGTTAGGGAAGACCTGATAGAGTCTGCCCACGATGTATCCTCTGGAGGACTTCTGATAAACATACTGGAGAGCCTCTTCGTGAGCAGGTGCGGGGCTGAACTTGAGCTCTACTCCGACGAGAGGGCAGACCTGTTCCTGTTTTCAGAGATGCCAACCCGCGTGGTCGTCAGCGTAGACCCCTCAAAGTCAGACCAGCTGAAGGACTTCATAGAGGGCAGAGGACTTGACTGGATGTACATAGGCAGGGTGGTTTCCGACAGAACGCTCAGGGTGAACTACAACGGAGAGTTGCTGCTCCAGGAAGAGGTTGAAAAGCTCAAGGAGGTGTGGGAAAGATCCTTAGAGGAAGCACTCTGATATACATATACACCCTCACGGGTGTCCTTCTGATAGACCTCTTTACTAAAGAGCTTGCGGAGAGGTTTCTCTCAGAGAGGAGTTACGATCTTTTCCCCTTCCTGAAGCTGTTTCTCATATACAACAAAGGGGCTGCCTTCGGTATGTTTGCCGACACGCCCGACTGGTTCCGCATACCCCTACTGCTCCTGACACCCCTCGTGGCGTTCGTGGTCACCTACATATACTCCCGCAGGGACGGTAATCCTGCGCTCGCGCTTCTCATGGGTATGATAGCCGGGGGAGCCCTGGGCAACCTCTACGACAGGCTCTTTATAGGCAAGGTGAGGGACTTTATACACCTCCACGTGGGCGAGCACTACTGGCCAGCCTTCAACTTCGCCGACGCATCTATCACCACAGCCATAGTGCTCCTGATAATAGGTCAGCTGAGAAGGTAATATTTATAAGCATGGGTTTCATATACATAACCTCCTTCGGAGGTGTGGAGAACAGGCTTCAGATAGCCTCGGCGAGGAACATAAAGGACGTGTTCGGAATTGAGGTAAGGCTCTCCTCCGTACCCTTTCCCCCCAAGCTGGGCTTTGACCCCGTCAGGGGACAGTTCCATGCAGGAGCCATACTCTCCTACCTGAAAGGCTTTTCCTTCCCTGAGATGGTCAAGATGCTGGCACTGGTTGAGTTTGACCTCTACGAGGAGGGTCTCAACTTCGTCTTCGGTGAGGCTGAGCTGGGCGGTAGAAACGCTGTGGTCAGCGTGTACAGGCTGAGGCACCCCAACGAGAGGATCACCTTTGAGAGAACCTTTAAAGAGGTCAACCACGAGCTCGGTCACACCTTCGGGCTGACCCACTGCACCGATGCAAGGTGTGTGATGAGCTTCTCTAACTCCCTTGCGGACGTTGACAGGAAGGGAAGGGATTTCTGTGATAACTGCAGGGAGAAGCTTGAATCAGCCCTTGCTCTCTACCGATAGGAACCAGCGTGCTACGAGTGCAAACCACAGGACGGACACCAAGAGGTTAAAGGCAAGCATGTAGACCACGCCAAACTTGAGGAACACACCACCGAGCGCTCCCCCCAAGAAAGCCCCTATGAACTGGGAGGTGTTGTAAACTCCAACCGCTATACCCCTCGTGTCCCTGTGGGAGAGCTTGGTCAGAAGGGAGGGCATTATGGGCTCTAAAAGGTGAAAGCCCACAAAGTAGAGGAGCAGTAGCATCACCACTCCCACGAAGCTTCCTACGAGCAGGTGGCTCGCGAAACCTAGACAAATTAGCAGTATCCCGCTCAGGAAAACCTCCTTCACCTTCCCCTTCTTCTCTGCGAGGATGGTTGAGGGAACCATTATGGCTATGGACACCAGTATTATTGGCAAGTAGAGCTTCCAGTGGTCTGGCTTCGGGAAGCCGTATCTGTGTATGAGCTCTATGGGGACGATCGTAAAGATGGAAACGAGGAGGGCATGCAGGACTCCCACGGAGATGTTAAGCATTAATTGAGCCCTGTCCCTTATGACCATGCCCACGTTCTTTATAGAAGGCTCTATCTCCTTGTGGTGTTTCTCTGGCTCCTTTATGAAAAGGATTATGTAGAGCATAGCCACCGCCGAGAGGAAGGCGGTCATGTAAAAGATGAAGGGAACGCCGAACTTCCCTGCAAGTATAGGAGCCACCGTTATGCTGAAGGCGAACACCATGCCGACAGAAGCACCTATGTGGGCGAATGCCCTTGTCCTGACCTCTTCCCTTATGAGGTCTGCCGCTAAGGATACGGCGGCCGAGGATATGGCTCCACCTCCCTGGATCAACCTCGCCACTATCATGCTCCACACGTTGGTCGCCAGTCCCCCCATGATACTACCGAGTATGTAGGCGATGAAGCCTGCGGTTATAACTGGTTTCCTTCCAAACCTGTCGGATAAGTAACCGAAGGGAATCTGGAGAACCGCCTGAGTTAGACCGTATATACCCACCGCCATACCAGTGAGTATGGGTGTGCTGCCCTCAAGGTTCTTGACGTATGGTGCCAGAACCGGTAGAAGAAGAAAAAGACCGAGCATACGTGCGACGACAGCAAAGGTTATACCGGCGAGGGTTTTTTTCTCCTGGGGGGTAAACATGTGAAAGTATTATAAACCTTCAGGAACTCTCTAAACTATATCTGATAATTTCCAGAAGGGTTAGTAAGGTCTTCTTAACGTCCTCTTTGTCCTTGGCGGAGAGAGGTATGACAGGTATTCCCTCATCTTCCGAGATGTCCAAGGCGAACTTCACGTCCTCGGGAGACCACGCGTTCGGCAGGTCTTGCTTGTTGGCACCGACCACGACCGGCACGGGAAACCTTGACTGAAAAAAGTTTATTATCTTCCTCGCCTCGTGGAAGGTTTTAGGGTCTGTGCTGTCAACGAGGACTATTATCCCCAAGGCACCCTCTCCAAGTATCTCCCACATGAAGTCAAAGCGCGACTGCCCGGGCGTTCCGAAGAGGTAGAGCTCGTGCTCGTCGTCTATGCGTATCTTTCCGAAGTCCATGGCGACGGTGGTGTAGTCCTTGACGCTCTTCTCGGTTACGCCGGAGGTCTTCCTCTCTGTCGCTACGGTCTTTATCTCACTGACCGTGTTTATGAATTGGGTCTTGCCCGCCGCAAAGGGACCCGCCACCACTATCTTGATCTTCTTCAGCTCCTTCATGCCTCACCTACAGTTGTTTGATCTTCTCTATTATCTTTGCGAGGAGGTCAAGGGTTATGGAAGGCTTCTGGACTCTCTCCTTCCTCTTCCTCCTTATTATCCCGGAGGCGAGGAAGCCGTAGAGAGCCCTGTCCACCGTTAGCCTGTCTATGCCAGCCTCCTTTCTTATGTCTGCCACCGTCCTGTTCCCATTTACCAAGGAGAGCACCTTCTTCTCCTCTTCCGTGAGGTTAACCTTAGCCACCCTATCGTCCGCGTCGGGAGCCTTTTCAAAGACGAGAAGCTCGTCCGATATCTTCCTCTCAACCTCGTCCTCCGTCAGGGATCGGGAAGCCCTGATTATCAGCTCCTCAACCGGGTAGCGCACGGGGACATCGCTGTCGTACTTTATAAACCCTGGGGTGAAGGAGAATATACCTTCCTTCTGCTCCAGCCTCGGCAGGAAGAAACGCTCTATGGTTTTGTGTATATCTTCCTTCTTTATACGTAGCTTGTTTATGAGCTGTTCAAAGTTCCTGTCCGTGTAAACCCTGAAGACCTTATCTACCGGTCTTGCGAAGACGACCTCCCCGTCCTTAACGTAGTAGGCTACTATCATGTCCTTCCACTCTACGAGGAGGACTCCACTCTTCTTGTCCTTGGCGAGAACCTGAAGTATATCTGCAAAACTGAAAGTGGTTAAATCTCCGGTGAGAGCCATCTATTAACCTATAGCCTCCTTTAGCTGGTCTTGGGCTTTCTTAATCTCCATGAGCAGGAGACCCAGCTTGGCTGCGTTGCTGGCGAGAACCGTGAGCACGGCATCCTGACCTATACCGGTCAGGACTATGTAACCTTCCTCTCCCTTTATGGTGATCTGCTCAAGGGTTCCCTTCTGAAGCTCCTCTGTAACCTTTTCACCGAGAGATAGTATGGCGGCGCTCATGGCGGCGACCCTATCCTCTTCTATACCGGGCTTTAGAACAGCGGATATGGGGAGACCATCGGCACTTACGAGAACTGCACCCTCAAGACCGGAACTCTTGATCAGCTCCTGCAGGACCTTCTCGTACTTATCCATATCTTATAACCCTCCTTAATCTACTTTTATGAACTTCAGCTCTTCCCTTATCTCTCGCTCCAGCCTCATTATCTTTTCTATCCCCTCCTTTACTCTCTGAACATCTATTTTATCGTCTTTTTCTTGAAGAAGTGCAGAAATTCTCTCTAATTCTTCTCTGCACTCGTTTAGCCTGCTCTTTAGACCCGCAAACAGCTCCGCGTAGTCTTCAAATACATGCTGAACCGCCTGACCTATGGCACCGACGGGGTCAAGCCCCGTGGGAAACTCAGCCTTCAGGTCTCCCTCCTGAACCTTGTCCAGAGCCTCCAGTAGCCTTGAGGCGTTCTCGGAAATGCTCTCTATCTGGTCTTCTAAGGAGCTTATCTGTCTCTGATATTTTTCCTCAAAACTCTGGACGAGCTCCTTTATGCTGTTAACCACGTCTATCACCTCTTCATGGAGGGGAATGGGGACGACCATCTTCTCCTTGTGCTTCTCTTCAAGGATATCTATCACGTAGAGCAGCCTGCCGAAGAGCTCCTCAAGCTTACCCTTAGTCCAGAGTATGTTGAATAGAACCCATGCAGAGGATATCGCAAAGCCAACGCCCAGGGCGTAGTAAGGACTCATGCCTCCCAGGAAGAAAAAGGCAAAGGAGAGCAACACACCCAAGAATATGGATGAGAGCAAAAAGAACTTCAGGAGCTCGCTCGCTAAAGAAGATATCTTGGGCGTTTCAACCATTGGCTCACCCTCTAATCCCCCTATGGGAGGATATCGTTACAAGCTTAGGTTTTTTCAATTACTCGGAATTGCCCTCATCAACGAAGAGCTCTCTCCTCATTGCCACCTTCCCCGTCCTCGCCATCTCCTTTATACCAAAAGGTTTCAGGAGTTCAAGCATGGCGTCTATCTTGCCTTCGTCCCCCGTAGCCTCTATGGTGTAAGTCTCTGGGGATACGTCAACTATCTTTCCCCGAAATATCTCAACTATCCTCAAAACTTCATCCCTTGCCCTTGAGGTAGGGGTATGAACCTTCACGAGAACGAGCTCCCTCTCCACGTGGGGAACGTCAGTTATGTCCCTAACCTTAAGGGTATCTATGAGCTTTCTGAGCTGCTTTACCACCTGGTCTATAACTATGTCGTCCCCCACAACCTCTATGGTCATTCTGGATATACCGGGCTCGTGGGTCTCTCCTACGGAGAGGCTCTCTATGTTGTATCCCTTACCCGCTATGAGGGTCGCTATCCTCGCCAGTACGCCTATCTCGTTCCTGACCTTGACGTTTATTACATGTTTCCTGACATGCCCCTTTCTCGTCTGCCTGAACTTGGGTGCTTTGGCGACCGTTATCTCCGCTCCGCCGACGGTGTCAGCCATAGGTAACCTCCTTAACCTACCAGATACATAGTTTCAGCTTCGGTTCCCTTACCGTCCTCAAGTATCATGTCCTTGTAAGACTTTCCAGGAGGAACCATGGGTAGCACGTTTTCCTCCCTGTCAACCACGAAGTCCATTATCACGGGCTTGTCATCTATCTTCATAGCCTCCTCAAGTATCTCCCTTACCTCTTTAGGCTTCTCAGCCCTGAAGCCTACAGCACCCATGGACTCCGCCAGCTTCACGAAGTCGGGCTGTAAGCTCAGATCCACCTCAGAGTACCTCTTGTCGTAGAAGAGCTCCTGCCACTGGCGAACCATCCCAAGGTATGCGTTGTTTATTATCGCCACCTTGACGGGTATCCTGTACTGCACCGCAGTTATTATCTCCTGCATGGTCATCACGAAAGACCCGTCCCCATCTACCACGAAGACCTCCTTCTCTGGTCTTCCCACCTTGGCACCTATACCCGCAGGCAGTCCAAAGCCCATAGTTCCCAGCCCACCGGAGTTGAGGAACTGTCTCGGATAGGAGTACTTAAAGAACATCGCTGCCCACATCTGGTGCTGACCCACGCCGGGCACTATTATGGCATCTCCGTTCGTTACCTTGTGTATCTGCTCTATCACGTATTGAGGCTTTATGACCTTCTTGGAGTTTCTGTAGGTGAGTGGGTGGAGCTTCTTCCACTTTTCTATCTGCTCTATCCACCTCTCTCTCTCTTCGGGGTAGGCTATCTTTGCTCCCTTCCTCTTTAGCTCGTTTATAAGCTTCCTGAGGACTATCTTCACGTCGCCCACTATGGGGACGTCCACGATTATGTTCTTGGATATGGATGCGGGGTCTATGTCTATGTGGATTATCTTGGCGTCCGGTGCGAACTCGTCTATCTTTCCCGTAACCCTGTCGTCAAACCTCGCCCCTACCGCTATAAGAAGATCGGAATTGTAAACCGCCATGTTGGCGTAGTATGTACCGTGCATTCCCAGCATTCTCAGGGCAAGGGGGTGATCCTCGGGGAAGGCGCCCTTACCTTGGGTTGTGGTGGTAACGGGTATCTTCATAAGCTCAGCGAGTTCTATAAGCTCCTCCTGGGCTTCCGAGTTTACCGCACCGCCACCAACGTACAGGACGGGTCTCTTAGCTTCCATTATCAGCTTCGCCGCCTTCTTTATCTGCTGTATGTTCCCTTCAACATGGGGCTTGTAACCCGGCAGAGACCTCTTCACCTCGTCCATGGAGGGTATCTTCACATCGGAGAGCTGCTGGGTTATGTCCTTGGGTATGTCCACGAGGACGGGTCCAGGTCTTCCCGTACTGGCTATGTAAAAAGCTTTCCTTATCACGAGCGGAAGCTCGTCTATATCTCTGACCAAGAAGTTATGTTTGGTTATGGGTCTCGTTATCCCTACTATGTCAACCTCTTGGAAGGCATCGTTTCCTATCATGTGGGTGGGAACCTGCCCGGTTATGACGACCATCGGAACGGAGTCCATGTAGGCGTCAGCTATTGGGGTAACTATGTTGGTGGCTCCGGGTCCCGAGGTGGTCATGGCGACACCAACCTTGCCTGTAGCCTTGGCGTACCCCTCAGCCATGTGCCCCGCACCCTGTTCATGACGGGCGAGTATGTGTTTTATGCTTCCATCCCTGTACAGGGCATCGTAGACCTCCATTATTGCACCGCCGGGCAGACCGAATATTACTTCAACACCTTCCTCTTTGAGGGTTTCTATTACTATGTCCGCGCCCTTTCTTGACATTAGACTATCTCCTCCTGATATACATAAATCGTAATATATAAAATTTGTATAAACTTAAAGGAAGTTCAAGCTCTTTGGTAAAGGCTTTCCTTACATCCAGCGTAATTATCTTACTTTGTGTCCTGCAGGGGCTCCCATGAACACCGGAGGCTTCTCCGGTTCAGGCTTAGCCTTCTTCTCAGGGACGTCTATAACAGACACCACATCCGAGCCTTTGAATGGAGTTCCGTCCTTCAGCTTACCCCAGAGGTAAACCCTCAATCTCTCAGAGACCATCCAGCCCTTGACCTTGTGCCTGTCAAAAATGGCTATGAGAAACTTCGGGTTCTTTGTTATCACCTTTACGGGCTTCGTCCCCTGAAAGATTATGCTGCTTGGGTCTATGTCTTCCACCCTGTAGCCCGAAGGCGGTTCTACATGAACCTCCATCTTTGACCTTGAGGTAAGGTTCACGTTAATGACCCTCGGAACTACTCTTATCCTCGTCTCAAGTAAGGGTCCCGGAACGAGGGTGTCCCCTAAGAATGTGTCTGCAAATACGTTGTGACCCTCTCCGAAGTCCCTCTCTATCTGAGCTTCTATCTCTTCAGCGTCGTCGGCCCTCGGTATGGGGGTGTCTCCCATCGCGTCAAACTTTCCCTCCACAGGTGGGAACTTGCTTCTGAAGGAGAAACAGCGGAGCTTCTCTCCGGGGGCTATGAGTGCGTCTTCCCATTCTTCGTCCGAGACTTTGCTGTCGCGGTTCCAGACTATCCTTCCCTCCTCCCTTATCAGGACCTTCCATCCTTTCGGCTGTCCTATGTCGCGGACAGGTCCCTGAGGGTATAAGGTGAAGACGCTCACAGCCTGCTCTGCGTTTGGCAGATTTTCAACCTCGTAGGAGTAAATGTGTTCTTGTGTATCGGGGTCAAAGTCCACGTTGACATGAACCACCACGTTCACCTTGTTGGGCGGAATGTAGGGAATTTCTACTTCCGCAACGGAAATTCCCACCAAGAATATCAGACAAGCCATAAACACCGGAAACCTCATCTTTTTCCACCTCCCCTTTGTTATTTATGCGGCTTAAATTTAATGTCTTCCGTTTGGTGTGGTCAATATTCGTTCCAGCGTTTCAGGGTTTTCAGCTCTTGTGATATAATTCTGAGACATAAAATTAGGAGGTTCCGAAATGGGAATGCTCAGCTATGAGGAAGCCCTTGACCTTCTGCGTCAACAGATAAAGGACTTTGAAGCAGAAGCCAAGATGGAAGAGGTCGGCGTGGTCTATTACGTCGGTGACGGTGTTGCGAGGGCTTACGGTCTTGAGAACGTTATGGCGATGGAGGTCGTTGAGTTTGAAGGTGGTGAAAAGGGCTTAGCCTTTAACCTTGAAGAGGACAACGTAGGTATCATCATTCTTGGAAGTGAAACTGGTATAAGGGAAGGTTCAATAGTCAGAAGGACTAACCAGATCCTCTCAACACCGGTCGGTGAGGGACTCGTTGGTAGGGTCATAAACCCACTGGGTGAACCCCTTGACGGGAAGGGACCTGTTGAGTACGAATACATGTCTCCCGTTGAGAAGATAGCCCCGGGAGTTGTTGCGAGGAAGCCCGTCCACGAGCCTCTCCAGACGGGTATAAAGGCTATAGACTCTATGATCCCCATAGGTAGGGGACAGAGGGAGCTTATAATCGGTGACAGGGCTACCGGTAAGACGACGATATGTATAGACACGATCCTCAACCAGAGGGATACGGACGTTTACTGCATATACGTTGCCATTGGCCAGAAGAGATCAACCACCGCAAGGATAATAGAGCTTCTTGAGAAAGAAGGTGCCATGGAGTACACCACCGTGGTGGTTGCTTCAGCTACAGACCCCGCATCACTCCAGTATCTTGCTCCATTCGTAGGCTGTACCATAGGGGAGTACTTCAGGGACAACGGAAAGCACGCTCTCGTCGTTTACGACGACCTCTCCAAGCACGCTGAGGCATACAGACAGCTCTCCCTCCTGATGAGAAGACCTCCCGGAAGGGAAGCCTATCCAGGTGACGTTTTCTACCTACACTCAAGGCTCCTTGAGCGTGCCGCAAAGCTGAACGACGATCTGGGTGCTGGTTCTCTAACAGCCCTACCCATAATTGAGACCAAAGCCGGTGACGTTGCTGCTTACATTCCCACCAACGTCATATCCATAACCGACGGTCAGATATACCTTGAGCCTGACCTATTTAACAAGGGTGTCAGACCCGCTATTAACGTTGGTCTTTCGGTCTCAAGGGTCGGAGGGGCAGCGCAGATAAAGGCAATGAAACAGGTCGCGGGAACGCTCAGGCTTGACCTCGCCCAGTTCAGGGAGCTGGAGGCTTTCGTCCAGTTCGCATCGGAGCTTGATAAGGCTACTCAGCAGACCATAAACAGGGGTATGAGGCTCGTGGAGCTCCTCAAGCAAGAGCCCTATAACCCTCTACCCGTTGAGAAGCAGATAGTTGCCATATTTGCAGGAACGAACGGATACCTTGATGACCTGCCCGTTGAGTCGGTTAGAAAGTTTGAAAAGGAGCTATACGCTTTCCTTGACAACGAGAGACCGGACGTGCTCCAGGAGATAAAGGAGAAGAAGGCTCTGGACGACGAGCTCAAGCAGAAGATCAAGGAAGCTCTGGACGCCTTCAAGGAAAGGTTCGTTCCCTGATTAGGTGAGGGGGCGTAAAAGAATATACGTAGGTTGCAGTGGCTTCTCTTACAAAGACTGGAGGGGGGTCTTCTACCCCTCCAACCTCCAGCAGTCAGAATTCATAACTTACTACGAAAAGTTCTTTGATGTTCTTGAGGTTAACTACACCTTTTACTCCATGCCCCACACTTACACCGTAGGGAGCTTCCTTGAAAGGAGCAAGAGGCTACGCTTCTCGGTGAAGGTGAACAGGGTCTTCACCCACGAAAGAACCTACTCGGATAAAGAGCTAAGGCTGTTCCTTGAGGGTTTGAAACCCCTTCTGGAAAGCGGCAGGTTTATAGCCTTCCTATTCCAGTTTCCTCAGAGCTTTGGTTACTCACCTGAGAGTATGGATTACATTGCGAGGCTGTCGGAGGACTTCGCTGGCTACGAAAAGGCAATTGAGCTCAGGAGCAGGAGCTTTGGGCGCAGCGAGGTGTATGAGCAGTTGGAAAGCCTCGGCTTCTCTCTGGTTAATATTGACGCTCCTAAGGTCAGGGGACTTCTCGTTGGACCTTGGAAGTCCGTGGGAGAGCTAAACTACGTGAGACTTCACGGCAGGAACGAGGAGAAATGGTTCGGAAGCGAGGAGTCCTACGAGAGGTACGACTACCTCTACTCTCAGGAGGAGCTTGAGGAGCTTAAGGCTAAGATAGAGAGGCTGAACAGGGAGAAGGAGACGTACGTTTTCTTCAACAATCACTACCGTGCTAAGGGTGTGCTGAACGCCCTTCAGCTCAAGGAGCTCTTCGGTGAGGAGGTTAACATACCGAAAGGTTTGAGGGCAACCTTTGGAAGGAAGCTATGGGAGTAGAAATTTATAAGAGATTTCGTATATTATTATCTGCTCGGAGGAGGTGTTCAGTTGAGGAGACAGATGCTCAAATCAAAGATTCATAGGCTTACCGTTACCGGAGCTGACCTTCACTACGAGGGTAGCCTTTCCTTAGACGTTGAGCTCATGGAGGCTGCCGACCTTCTTCCCTTTGAAAAGATAGACGTTTATAACATCAACACCGGCGATAGGTTCACTACCTACGTAATACCTGCACCGAGGTATTCGGGCACTGTCAGGCTAAACGGTGCGGCGGCAAGACTGGGTGCAAGAGGAGACCTTATAATAATAGCCTCTTACGCTGAGTATAACGAAAACGAGCTTGAATACTATAGCCCCCGCCTCGTTTACGTTGATTCGGAAAACAGGATAGTATCCCTGAAAAGGTCTATGGAGGAAGAGGATGTTCAATGTACCGGAAGTAACACCTGAAGAGGCTAAGAAGATACTTGAGGAGGAAGGTGATAAGGTTGTCCTTCTGGACGTCAGGACTCCACCGGAGCACTTTCAGCTGAGGATACCCAACTCAATGTTCATACCCCTTGACGACCTGAGGTACAAGCACTCCGAACTTCCCAAGGACAAAAAGTACATAGTTTACTGCAGAAGCGGTGAGAGGAGTGCCTTCGCCACTTACTTCCTGAGACACATGGGATACGACGCCTACAACCTTGCAGGCGGTATAATCGCCTGGCCCTACGAGAGGGAGTCTGGGCAGGGTTAGATCCTGAGTATCTCTTCAGCCTGGGACTGAGCTTGAAATAGAAGGTTCTTAAGTTCGTAGGCTTCCATCCTGAGTTTGGGAGCGAACTTCTCCACCATGTGGTCAAGCTTCTCACCACCGAGCTCAAGCGCTTCCTCAAGTATGCTCGCTTCCTGGAGTGCGAGGCTGAGGCTCTTGTTAACCCCCGTGTAGGCGTCTATTATCTCCTGGTCTATGTTCACCTCTCGGAGAAACTCTATCTTGTCAACGCCGAGTATCTTATCTATCAGAGAGAAGAGTCCCGCCAGATAGGCTTCGTTTGCGAGCTCGGGCTTTATCCTCCTCATTACCTCCTCGGCTATTATCGCCCTTATCAGGGACTTCTTCCAGAGGTATGGATTTTCAACGGACACGTAATCGTTGGTTGCCACCAGGAGGGTAAACTTCTTCAGATTGTCCATACCGAGGTAGGCGCACGCCTGAATAAGGTCTTTAATCTCTTTTCTCCGTGCGAAGTAAGCTGAGTTTACGAACCTAAGTAGCTTTGCAGACATACCCACATCGCTCGCTATTATGTTCGCAAAGTCCTTTATACTCTGCACTGTGTTCAGGGCAGCTATCATTCTCATCAAGGTGCTCTTAAGGAAGGGGGCTATCTCAAACTCCTTTATGGTGGACACGGAGCCAAGGTAGTTGCCTTCAAAGAGGTCTCCGTAGTTCAGAACCCTGTTGAAGTCTTCCTCCGTTTCTATCCTGGATATGAGTATCTTCTTCTGATTTCTCTTGACAGCGTTCACCCGCGCCTCATCCACTGTCTTGGCGGAGAACTCAACTATGTGGGACATGCGGAGTATGTCCGCGTACTTGCCGGAGTAAAGACCCTCCGTGAGTGCAAGGAGCCCTCCCTTCTCTCTCAGCTCCTCTATCCTCTTTATGGCGTTGGCGTATATGGTCTGTCCCATCTCCATCTGGGGCGGCATGAGCTGAAAAACCACCATCTCCGTGGGCAGAAGGTCAAGGACTTTGTTTAGGAGTGAATCCAGGGTCACGTTTATGAATATCTTCTTTCCATCGGAGACCCTGTTTAAACCGAGCTCAGCCACGAGCTCGGCAACTATGAAGGTGGCTTTGTTGAAGGGTATATCGCTGGGGTACCTGTCCAGGTCATCGGTCTTTCTCAGGTATATCTCATATCCGTATGTGTTTCTGGCAGCATCAAATACCGGCTGCCTTGCTATTGCGAAGCTCATTCATCCGCTCCCTGAGTTCGGGATAAAGGGGGAACTGCTCGCACAGCTCTCTCACCTCTTCCCTCACCTTTTCTATAATCTTATCGTCTCCTAAGTTCTTTACAACCTCGGAGATCATCCTCGCTATACTTCTCATCTCGGCTTCCTTCATTCCCCTCGTGGTCAGAGCTGAGGTTCCTATCCTTATGCCGCTCGTTATCATGGGTTTCTGCGGGTCAAAGGGAACGGCGTTTTTATTGACCGTTATGTTTGCGCGTCCAAGAGCCTCCTCAACTTCCTTGCCAGTCAGGTTCATGTTTCTAAGGTCTATTAGAACTATGTGGCTGTCTGTTCCGCCCGTTATTATCTTGAAGCCTTCCTTTGCAAGCTCCTCCGCAAGGGTCTTTGCGTTGAGTATCACCTGCTTTGCGTAGCTCCTGAACTCTTCCGTCATAGCCTCCTTAAAGGCAACAGCCTTTGCAGCTATAACGTGCATGAGAGGTCCACCCTGTATACCCGGGAAAACGGACTTATCAACTTCCTTCCTGAACTCTTCTTTGCATAGTATAAAACCGCTGCGCGGTCCTCTCAGGGTCTTGTGGGTAGTTGACGTTACGAAGTGAGACACAGGAACCGGGTTTGGATACTCTCCGGCCGCTATCAGTCCAGCGTAGTGTGCCATGTCAACCATCAGGAGCGCTCCCACCTCGTCCGCTATCTCCCTGAGCTTTGCCCAGTCTATAACCCTCGGGTAGGCTGAGGCTCCACCAACTATCAGCTTGGGCTTGTGCTCCTTTGCAAGTTGATACATCTGGTCGTAGTCTATCAGCTCCGTTTCCGGGTTTACCCCATAGTGAACTACGTTGTACAGCTTTCCTGAGAAGTTGACCTTCGCTCCGTGGGTCAGGTGTCCTCCGTGGGCGAGGTTCATGCCCATTATGGTATCTCCAGGCTGGAGGACTGCCATGTAAACTGCCATGTTAGCCTGAGAGCCCGAGTGTGGCTGGACGTTGGCATGCTCAGCGCCGAAGAGCTTTTTAACCCTTTCTATGGCAAGGTTTTCAGCTATATCAACGAACTCACAACCTCCGTAGTATCTCCTTCCCGGCAACCCCTCGGCGTACTTGTTCGTAAGGACGCTACCGGTCGCCTCCATGACTGCGAGGGAGGTGAAGTTCTCTGAGGCTATCAGCTCAAGGTGGTAGAACTGCCTTTCGTACTCCTTAAATACAACGTCAAATATCTCGGGGTCGGTTCTCAGCAGGTTTTCCATGGAAGAATTATATCATCTCCGGGGGCAGAGAATTTCACGAACCTTAAGGGCGCCCTTGATTAGCTCGTCGTGGGTAGGGTTGTCGGAAACGGTCTCCTCCCACACCTCCTCGCTCTCCATTTCAACCCCAGCTTCAAAGTAAGCTAAAACCATGGTGAGGAAGTTTTCAAAGGTGCTTTCTACGATAACCCTCGCATCTTCTTCCGTTGGATATATATCGGCAAAGCTTTCAACGCTGACCTCTTCGGAAAACTCCAGAAACAGTTGTATGCCAAGGCATAAACTCTCTTTTATTTCCGTCTCCTTCGCTTCCCTGACCTCCTGAGAGGGGGAGTTTTCCATCTCCTCGGCGAGCATAGGTATTAGCACGGACAGGTAGGCGAACAGATTTCCCAGATTCATGGGGAAGTCCTCGGTTCTGCCGAGCTTCAGGAGCTCGTTCACTGAGAACATAGCCTTCTGGAGTAGCACCAGTGAGAGTTCCCTGTACTCCTGGTTCTCCGTCTCCTCCCAGCGTTCGTGGAAGCTCATACCGAGGTCTCCGAATATGAGGGGAGAGAACTCCTCAGTGTAGGGTATGTACCTGTCAAAGCTGTACAGGATGTCCTTAAGCACCTCCGTGTTGTCGGTCGCGAGACTTGTTATGACCTCGTATATGGTGAAAGCCCTCTTCTCATCGGATATGTCGCCCTTCACGTACTCCTCAAGCATATCTTTCAGTGTTTTATACGTGGTCTCATCAGTATCTCCCTCAACGAGCCTTGCACAGGCGTAGAGGGACTTTTCCATGAAGAGTGCTCTCAAACCTTTCTCTTCTGTCTCGTATAGTTTCTTCAAGAGGAGCTGGTAAAGCTCTTCGGTGTTTTCCTCGTCCGTTAACCTGAACAAAACGTGCCCCAGAAACATATCCAGGGAATCTATGTCGTATTCGGTGCAGTCAGAGAGGACTTCCTCAACCGTGTGAACGTCCAGGGGAGCGCTTTCTCCCATGAGTAGGTTGTTGAGCTCTTCCACTTCACCCTTCATGAGGAGTTCTTTGAGCTCTTCCACCGACAGGTGCTCTCCCCCGAGATTGATGTTTATCGTACCCACCTGCACGCCTCCGGTAGCTAGTCTCTCAACCATAACGGCTATATCCGCATCCGGGTTGAGGAGTCCTTCCAGCCTGGTCTCTGTGGGGTCTACGCAAACGAAGTCTCCCGTCCGGTCTATCTTCCTCAATACTGACTCAAAGTCTCCTGATCCTCTTATTATGCTATCTATCTTGGTAGGTACTTTCCCCTCGTTGTGGTAATCAAGTATGGCTACCCACTCACCTTTTTCATCGTTTACGTGGAGCAACAGGTAATCAACTGACAGCTTCCTGACGTTGAATAGATAGGTCAGATCCCTTACTCTACCCTCTCCCTCAAGGACTCTCTTTAAGGACTCTCTTCCCCTAAGGATCTTTAGTTTCATACGGAAAAGATAGTATTACATAACTCCGGCTTCAAACATAAACACCGTGGAACAACAGCTCGGCGAGAGAACCGGGTCAAGACCTATGGACTTGGAGTAGGTGACCACTCCCTCCGCAGGGAAGGCTATCCCGTTCACGCCCGCAAGGACAGAGTATATGTCCAGCTTAACCCTCTCCGCACCTGCTGGTCTCGCACACCCTATCATTATGGGGGAAGTTGGCATTGCCTTTCTCGCATGGAGAACCACATCAACGCTCTCTTCAACCGAGGGCGGTGGCAGTAGCTGAAACTTAGCCTTGCCGTAGTAGGGCATCACAACCACAAGCACGAGAGCGTCGGGATTGTACTTGGCTATCATGTCAAGGGCGTAGTATTCACCCTTTATCTTTCCGTAATGGAGACCTATTATCACGTGGGGGACTATCTTCAGACCAGCTTCTTTCAGTAGCCTAAGGGAGTTGTCGTAGTCCTCTACGCTCTTGTGGGGCATCTTGTAAACTTCGGAGATGGTATCGTTGTCGCCCATTATGTCCAAGAGAACCGCATCAACCTCAGCATCCTTTAGTCCTTGCACAAAATCCTCGTCCACCAGACCCACGTGGCAGGTCACCAGCATACCGAGGTCTCTCTTCACAGCCTTCATGGTCTCAAAGAAGGGTTGGAGCTCTACCACGCCGTCCTTGTTAGAACCGCCCGATACCAGAATACCCTCTACACCCTGCTCTTTTAACTGATTGCAGACCTTCCAGAGATCATCGGGGGTGGTGGCAGGTATCATGTGCCAGAGTATCTTGCTGGCGCAGTGGTCGCACATGAGCTCACAGTTCCTTCCCGTGATGGATATGTCCACGAACCTCGGGGGAGTCTTTATGGAGAAGTCCTCCACCTCGTAGTGTTTAAATCCGGGACTGTGAAAATAGACCTTCTTACCGAAGTTCTTGATCCTTATATCAAGACCTTCTCTTAACTTCTCAGCAAGCTTCTCGTCTATATCAAAGTCAAGTTCTACCATGATACTTATAGGACGGGGCGCGTGCGCCCCGTGATTTTACTCACACTTAACGCCTTTCTCTTCGGCTACCTTCCTGAGAGCTTCTACAGCATCCGCACCGCTCATGAGAGACTTGGGATCGTCTGGATTGGTGGGCTTGAGCTTAACTATCCAACCCTCTCCATAGGGGTCATCGTTGGCGAGCCCGGGATTTCCCTTGAGAGCATCGTTTACCTCAACGATCTCACCCTCAAAGGGTGCAGGAACGGGTCCGACCCACTTTCCGCTCTCAATGGTGGCAACGCTCTTGCCCTTCTTGACCACCTTACCCACCTTCTTGGGCGTGTAGGCAACCAGCCTTCCGGCCATAGCCGCAGCAACGGAAGTGAGACCCACGGTGTAAGTACCGTCTCCGTTGTCCTTTGCCCAAGTGAAGGCGTTCGCGTCAGGATCGATGTGATAGAGAAGGTCCTCAGGGACCTGGCATCCGTTTACCTCTGCCATTTTACACCTCCCGTTTATTGGAATTTAGAGAATATTCTATCCCATTTAGAAGACTATCAGCTTGTCAGCTTCCATAGCCCTTATGGCGAACTCGCTCGCTGGTACGACCCCGTCAAGCTCCGGTATAAGCTCCTCCTCTGACAGACCGAGTGAGTCCACAGCCTGCCTGCAGGAGTAAAACCTCACACCCGCCAGTTTTGCGTCCCTCATGAAATCGTACACGGTTTTGGGCTTCTGTCCGTTCTGGGGAAAGCAGTTTCCCTCTCCCGTAGGACATATCTTCTCAGCTATACCCTTTCTTATGAGGTTCGTCCCGTCCATGTTGAAGAAGACCTCAACCTCTGCATCGTTGGCGGCCATAAGAGCGGCGATGTAAAAGGGCGAGGCGCACCGCCAGGGTGTCCTCGGCCCGCTGGTCATGAGTATAACTATCTTCTTTTCCTCGTCCATCACCTACACCCTATCAGGCAAGTCCGAGCCTCTTGAGAACGGGAATAGGATCGGAGAGGTTGTCCTTGAGCTTTACGTCTCCGGCGCTGTATCCGAAGGCGAGACCCATCAGCTGGGTGAAGTAAGCTGCGGGAACGTCCACATCGGGAACACCCTTCATCATGAGCCTGTGTCTGTACATCTCAAGGGACGCGTGACAGAGGGGACACTCGGTAGCTATTATGTCCGCTCCGTTCCTCTTAGCGGTCTGGAGTATCATCATCACGAACTTCTCGGATACCTGCTCGTCGGATAGGGAGTGGGGTCCGCCACAGCACTGGGTGTGCATGGGCTCAAATTCAACGTTGGTGGCTCCTGCGGACTCAAGGAGAGCCTCCATGTAGTAGGGGTGCTCGTCGTCGTCGGCGGTGTCTCTCATTCTGGGTCTCTCCTGCTCCTCGGTTCCTCCGTGGGAGTAGGTTCTGGCGTAGAAGTGGGGTCTGGTGTAGAGACATCCGTAGTAGTTGGCGACCTTCAGACCCTTTAGTGGCTTTCTGGTTCTCTCTTTGACCTTCTCGGGTCCGGCTTCGTGGTAGAACCACTCAAGTATGTGGTAGGTGTTGGGTATCTCTGACAGAGGATCCACTCCACCCTCTTTGAGCAGAGAGTTTATCCTCTCAAACACGTTCTTGTCGGTCTCAAGGAAGTACTCAGCCCTCTGGAGAGAGAAGGAACATCCGTTGCAGGGTGCCACTATGGTGCTGTGACCCTGCCTTTTGGCGAGGGACATGTTCCTTGCGTTCAGGAGCATAGTTCCCCAGAAGGTCACGTTCTTGGTCTCCATAGCGCCGCAGCAGTTGTAGTCCTCAAGGTAGTCCAGCTCAAGACCGAGCTCCTTAGCAACTATTCTGGTGGAAACATCGTACGCCCTTGCGGCACCCTCGAGGGAGCAACCGGGATAGTAAGCGACTCTCTTTCCAATACCGCCCATGGGCGGTTTTCTTACTTGAGCTACTGCCATCTTTTCACCTCCTCAACCATATTAGTGAGCGAAGACTCCCTCTTCGTCCATAACCTTCCTGAGAACCTGCTTGAACCTGTTCCAGTTCTTGGTTCTCGGGTGGAAGAGCATGTGCTTTGCGTTCAGAACGAGGAAGCCTATGTTCATGCTCTTAAGGGGCTTCGCTGCAAGCTCTTTGAGCCACTCGGGAACTCCGCCTATGAAGGGTATGGGCTTCTTGAGTATGGGGTCTTTCACAACTTGGTAACCCTGCTTCTCTATCCATCCGAAGAGGAGCTCTCCGTCCTCTATCCTTCCGTACTCGTAAACGCTCTCAAGGAAGAACTTGTCAAACTTCTTGGAAGGATACTCCTCTATGACTCCCTTCTTAGCCATAACCCTCAGGATAGCCTTGAGAACCTCCTCAACCAGAACTCCCTTGGGACATCTGTGGGTGCACTTGTGGCAGGACACGCACCTCCACATGACGTCCGCTCTTTTCTGGAGCTCGTCTATGAGCCCGAGCCTGGCAAGGTGTATGAAGTGTCTGGGGTTGTATCTCTCATCCCAGTAGTTGTGAACGGGACAAGAAGCTGTGCAGTAGGAACACTGGTAGCATTGGAGTATGGTTTTACCTTCGGGTTGCTGGAGAACCTCGTCAAGGAACTCAAGGTCGTAGTCGTTTATAACCCTAGGGAGTATTATAAGGTTCCAGTCTCCCGATACGTCAACACCGTCAACAACGAGCCTCTCTTTCCTCAGGACCCTTTCCGGGTCAACAAGGCTCCTCTCGTGAATAGCCATGCCTCACACCTCCTAAGTAAATTCAACGGGGACGTTAACCCCGAGGAGTCTCTTCGCCATAACTCCTGCAGGTGGAAAGAAACCCTTTGCGCTGTGCATGGTAGAAAGGGTCATGTAGTCCACGTAAGTGGCGTATATCATCGCCAAGAATATGTCCACAAAGAGATAGCCCTTAACCTTTATACCGAACTCCTGTAGCTTCTCCGCTATCTGTTCATATACCTGTTTGAACTGCTCGTACTTCTCTCCGTACATCCTTCTTCCACGACCTCCCGTGGGAGGTTCCTCTTTCAGGAAGACTATCGCCCCGGTTTCACTCTCCGGATCCCATATCCAGCTCGTCCAGAGTATATACTCGTCGGGGAAGGTGAAGTGAAGGAGTTCTGCGGCTATATCCCTTGCCGACTTCCTGTCTATTCCCCTTATCTCCTTTGCAAACTCATCCACCTTCTCTTCCCAGCTTCTCTCTTCCTTTTTCTTCTTTTTTAGAAATCCGCCCTTCTCGTCTCCGTAAAGCAGGTCGCTTATAGCCTTCTTGAGTCTATCCATACCAGTCTCTTCAACGATCTGCTTCTTCTTCCTTCTCGCGGCGAATATCTTGTCAAGTACAGCCTCTATTTCAGTTTCCTTCAGGGAGGGAAGTCTATCTTTGGCGAGCGTGTGCTGGAAAAACTCCGATTTCTCTACAAGTTCCTGATAGAACTCCTGGGCGAAGTCTTCCCCCTCGCCAAGGATCTTTATCAGATAGTCCCTTATAAGGGCATCATCAAGCGTGACAGCCTTAAAGCCGCCTTCCTTCTTTTCTTCGTTCATAGTTATGCTGACACCTTAGCTCCTATAAATGTTGCGGCTTCTGCTCCAGCAGCCTCACCCTCGGAGAGGGAGGACTCTATGTCTATGGGTCCCTTACAGGCACCTGCGATGAATATGCCTGCCTTGTTGGAGACTATGTTTGAACCGGCATCCTCCGCTGGAACGAGGAACTGGCTGTCCGGGTCCTGTGCAAGCCCGAGGATCTTGGCTAACTTCTTGGTTCCTTCGGAAGGCTCCATTCCGAGGACGAGAACTACCAGATCCATGGGTATCTCGGCAGGTCTCTGGACTATGGTGTCCTCGTGCTTAACCCTGAGTCTTCCGTCGGAGGGGCTGTAGGTTATTTCAGCTATCCTACCCCTGACGTACCTGACGCCGTGCTTCTCCTGGGGAGCCCAGTAGAAGGGATACTCCCAAGTTCCGTAGGTTCTGACGTCCATGTAGTAGCAGAAGACGTCAACGTCAGGATACTTCTCCCTTATCTCGGTTCCCTGAAGACCGGAGAGAGCACATCCGTACCTACAGCAGTGGACGTTGGTGACACCGAGCTGTCTGTCCCTTGAGCCCACACAGAAAACGAAGGCAACCCTTTTGGGAAGCTGTCCGTTGGAAGGTCTGTAGAGCTTGCCTTCCCTTGAAAACATCTGCTCAAGCTCAAGGTTGGTGATAACGTCGGGGTAGATGCCGTATCCGAGCTCACCTTTTCTCTTTGCGTCAAAGTGCTGGAATCCGGTTGCCACAACGATAGCGGCTACCTCATGCTCCTCTCCGTTGGAGAGCTTTACCTTGAAGTTAGGAGCCTCACCTTCGCAGGCTTCAAGCTCAACTCCCAGCTTAACATCAACGTTGGGATTGTTCTGAACCTCTTCAATGAAAGGTCCTATAACCTGCTGGGGAGTCATCTTCCTGGGTATGAGGGTGTGGTAGTCCTCAATTACGGGTCTTCCACCGAGCTTCTGCTCCTTTTCCACCAGTATGGTGGGTATTCCGAGTTTTCCCAGGGTTCTCGCCGCTGCGAGTCCTGCCGGACCTCCTCCGACTACCAGAACACTCTTTGCCATCTCCAACCTCCTTAATTAAGAGTTATAGAATAAAGGGGGCAAAAGCCCCCACAACATATCCCGTTTAGGACTTGAAGAGAGGCATATCTGCGGAAGCAGACCTCTTCCTCTTGAACCCGTCGGAAGTCTTGCTGTAGGGCTCGTAGAGGTCGTACTCCTTGAAGAACTCCATCAGCTCGTCGTACTTTCCTTCCTTCTCAAGCTCCGCTATCTGCTTTACGGTGTCCTCCCACTCCTTTCTGAGATCCTTCCAGTTGGTTATTCCCATCTTCTCAAGGAGGGGCTCGTAGTTGGAGCAGTTCCAGTAGAGCTGGACTATCTTGAAGGGGTGAGCTCCGCATGCGAGAGCTGAGAACATAACATCTGACATAACCGCAACGGGGTGATACATTCCGTGAGCCTTACCTATCCACTGGTTCTTCTCAAAGGTGGTGGTACAACCGGTGTCGTGGGTGACTATGAGGTCAGCCTTGATCTCCTCGGCTATAACTTTGAGCTTCCTCTGTATGGCGAAGGATCTGGTGAACTCCCTCTCGGTGAGGATGTGCCTGAAACCGAAACCACAGCAATCGTACCAGGTGGAGTAGTCAACCACCTGAGCACCGAGAGCCTTAACGACTGCAGTAGAAGCAGCGGGTCTCTGTCCGTTGTAAACTTCCGCGTCGTAGGGGTAGTCGTCAGCCATCATCTTCCAAGTGTGACAGGCGTTGTGTATAGCCACCCTTACGTTGGAAACGTCTATTCCCTTAGCCTTGCCCTCTTTCTCGTAGAGCTCGGCTATCTTGTTTCTGACGGCGTGGACCCACTCTGAGTAGTGAACGACCTCTTGGGGTATCACTATCCTCCCGTCCTCGGTGAGTCTTCCGAGCTTCTTGAGTATGGGCTTGACCGCATCCCTGAGCTCTTTGTTGAATATGAGCTGCTCCCTCGTCTCCTTGTAAGAACCGAAGGAGGTTCCGCAGTGTATAAGGGGATAGTATCCGGTCTTCCAAGCCTGGTGCATGTTCCTCAGCCAGACAGCCGCGAGAGCAACGGGGTTAGAAGTTCCGGAACCGTGGTAGTTCCAGGCCGTGCAGGAAGTCTGGTGAGGCTCGTTGAGGTAGTCGTAGCCAAACTTGTTCATGAACCAGAAGATAGAAGCAGGGTATCCAGGTATGTTTCCACACTGACCGCAGGACTTGTGGTGCCAGAGCTTGGCGGTGGGAACGGTCTTTATCCTACCGGTTCTGGTGAAGACCTCAACAGGCTTATTCTCCTCGGTGATCTTAAAGACAAGGATCTCGCCCTTTTCCTCAAGCTCGTGCATCTCCTCAAAGAGATGGTCGTAGTGAGAGTGCTTGTTCAATATCGGAAAGGGTTCAGGATCCGCATATCTCAAATATGGGCTTTTTCCATGTCCCATAACTACACCTCCTCAAAATTTTTCCTCGGGGTTTCATCCCCTTTAGTTAGCATATTACTCCTCTTCCTCCTCTTCCAGAAGCTCTTCCCAACGCTCCTCGTTCTCCTCCACTATGTCCATTATGACGTTGTAGAGGTTGGGGTCAAGCTTCTCAAGCATCTCAAAGATGCCTGTCTCTCTCCATATCGTGTACATCTCTATGGCTGTTTCAAGGGAGACTTCCCAAGCGGTCTTAACGGACTTACCCACGTCAAAGGGTATAGCCATCCTCTTAGCCCTTATGTTCTCCATGTTGTCCTGCATCTTGGGACCCCAGTCGGGGAAGAAGTCCGGCTGTAGCATGTCCGCTGAGAGCTGGTTTCCGGTGGTCATGACCTTTAGAAGAACCCTTCCGTAGGGCTTAAGAAGGTCTTTGGTAGCCTCAAAGGCGTTCCTGACCGCAACCTCCCTCATTATTATGACGAGTCCGCCGGGGTTGTTGACGAAGGGACACCTTATCCAGCAGGTAAAGCACTGGGAGCAAGCCCAGATGTATTCGTGCATCATGTCGTAAACGACTTCCACGTCTTCCTCAAGGAACCTCTGGACTATCTCTCTCGGGGAGTAGTCAAAGAATCTATTGGAAGGGCATGATGCCGTACAGACTCCGCAGTTCAGGCATCCGAAGAGGAACTCCTTAAACCTGAAGTCTGACTTCACCTCTTCGTAAACCCTTACCTTCTCTTCCCAGGGGACCTCCTTTGTCTTCTCGGATATGGGTATGTTGTATCCGTAAGGATGTCCTTCCATCTCAGCACCTCCTCAATTTGGTATGCACAGATACTAAGTTAGTTTCTTTATTGGGAGAAAACAAAAAAATTTCGTTATAGGTATATAAAAATATGCTTATAATCATATTTTTATTTTTGGGGGGAGCCGCTCCCCCCATTGTCTTACAGGGATATGACAGCATACTCTCCGCTCATGAGCTTGTCTAAGAACGCAGCACCACCGATTATTCCGTCACAGAGCTCTTCGTTGACGTCCTCTTTCTTATATACATCGGTAAGGTCAAGGGAGGGTACACAGAGGTATATCTTCACGCCCGCTTCCTTAGCCATGACTATGAAGTCGTAAACGCTCTGCTCAACTCCGGGTCTTACCTTTACCTTCTTAGCGTTGTCCTTCATGAGAAGGAACCCGGCTTCAGAGGTTATCACCATTTCAACCTCGTAGTCCATCGTGGTTGCGGCGGTGGCAAGGAAGAAGGGTGCACCCGCCTGGGGGTTTATGAGCTCACCGGTCGTGGGTTCAGCCCTCTCAAAGAAGGGAACGGTCAGGATGTAGAAAAGGAGCTTTTCATACTCTTGTGCAGCCATCTCTTTCCTCCTAAAAGTTTTTAAACGAAAAGTATCATAGGTTTGTCCGCCTCAAGAACGTAATTGATAAAGGTGGCAGCTCCTCCTGGTGGCTCAAGACCGTCTATGAGGTCTTCGTACTTGTAGTCAAAGAGTTCCATTGTCATCTGGCAGGGTATTAGCTTTACATCCGCATCCTTGCACAGTTCTACGAGCTCCTCAACTGAGGCTACACCGTGATCCTTCATGGTCTTCTTCATCATAGCGGTCATGAAGTCCGTCATTCCGGGAATAACGCCCATTAGCTGAGGTGGACCGGGGAATATCGCTTCCATAAGCCCTGCGAGCTGTCCGGCTACGGGAGTTTTCTTCACTGAAGGGGGAAAAGCCATGGGCATTCCGGGGTTGCCCACGGGAGCTATCTTGAGGTGCTTCATCTTCTCCTTGTGGATAATGTTGAGCCCGTAAAAGGTGAAGAATATGGCGGTCTCAACACCAAGGGATGCTGCCGTTGAGGCAAGTATCAGAGGAGGGTAAGCCCAATCTAAAGTTCCTTTTGTTGCTATTATCGCCAGTCTTTCGCTTGCCATGGCTACCCTCCTTTACTTTTTCTTGATGTAGAAGATGTACTTACCTCCTTCTTCTACAGTTTCCACGAGCTCGTGCCCAGTCCTCTGACAGAAGGCAGGTATGTCCGCCTTGGAACCTGGGTCTGTAGATATAACCTCAAGTATCTGCCCGCTCTGAAGCTCCTCAAGAGCCTTCTTTGTTTTCAAAACGGGAAGAGGACAGTTGAGTCCTGAAGTATCCAGTGACTTATCGGCAGTAACGCTTGCCATACTACACACCTCCTTTAAAATTTACAGAAAACCCTTACATTAGATTATCACCATATTTTTATAAAGGGACTATTACTTTTTATTAATACACGGATAAAGCCGATTTATAGTTTACAGGAGCTTAGGGGGGGTATAAGTTTATTTAGATATGGGAAGGAAGGAAGAGATACTGAAGCTCGTTGAGGAAGGATACACGACCGCGAAGGAGCTCGCCAGACACTTCAACGTATCGCTCATGACAATATACAGAGACCTCAGGGAGCTTGAGGAGGAAGGAAGGATAGTTAGGAGGCACGGTAACATAGAGCTCAAGAGGGAAGACAGTCTCAGGGACAGCGTCTGCGCAGTGTGTGGCAAGGAGGTAGATCTGAGGCTCGCCTTCATATACATACTTAAGGGAGGAAAGAAGGTTCATACCTGCTGCGCCCACTGTGGTCTGATAGCTTACAAGACCCTTAACAAAGACAAGATTGAGATGGCTATAACGAGGGACTTTATAACCTGCAATCCGATAAACGCCTTCATGGGAGCTTTCGTTGTGGGTAGCTCTGCGACGCCCTGCTGCACACCTTCCGCCTTTGTGTTCGCAGATAAGGAGGACGCCGCCAGGTTCGTTAAGGGCTTTGGGGGCTACGTGTCCGACTTTACGGAGGCTGTGGACAGGATGGAGGAGCTTATGAAGGTGGGGCAGAAGGTTAACATATCCTTGTAAGGAGGGAGTTATGGCTCTGGACTATCAGCCACTCTTCATACTGTCAAGCGGCATGCTCCTGCAGGAGAGAAAGCTCGCCGTTACCACCAACAACCTTGCAAACCTTGATACGCCTTCCTTCAAGAGAGATTTCGTTGAGGTGTCCAGCTGGTACACGGACATGGGTGCCCAGGTGCCGAACCTTTCACCCGAGAACCCTACCAACAACTTTGTTTACCCCATGATGACGCGTATATTTACAGACCTCTCACAGGGTTCCCTCAGGGAAACGGGCAACACCTTTGACCTCGCCATAGAGGGAGAAGGCTTCTTTGCAGTAAGGACGCCCGAGGGCGTGATGTACACGAGAAAAGGGAACTTCCGCCTTGACAGCGAGGGCTTTCTCGTGACGGAGAAGGGTTACAGGGTGCTTGACAGAGCCAACGATGAAGTAAAGGTGGTGGGCAACAGGGTGGACGTGGACAGGGAAGGTAACGTTTACGTGGACGGCATCAGGGTGTCCACCCTCGGTGTGTGGGCTCTCCCCGACGCCCAGAAGGTAGGGGAAGACCTCTTTACGGGCACACCCCAGCCGGCGGAAGGCTTCTCGGTCAGACAGGGGTTCATAGAGCTGTCCAACGTGAACGGCATAGTTGAAATGGTCAGACTCATAGAGACCTCAAGGGCACACGAAACCTACGCTCGTCTTATACAGGCTGTTGACGAGGTTCAGAATAGGGTGAACACGATAGTCCGCTAAAAGAGCGTTCCCTGAACCCTTCCTTTAAACAGCTTCTCAACATCCTTTAGTATGCTCTTCATCTCAAGCTCTTCAAGGCGCTTCCTGAGCCTGTTTATGTCTGGCTCTCTGAGTTTGAAGTCCTCATCGGACAGGCTCACCTCAGCATCCGTCATTGGCTTTACGAGTTGGTAAGACAGCTCCAGTTCCTCCCTCTTAGCCTCCGGATAGATCTTCTTAAACTCTTCCCACCTCTCCAGTATGTTAGGGACACCGCCGAACTTCTCTATTAGCTTTACCGCCGTTTTAGGTCCCACCCCCCTTACGCCGGGCACGTTGTCTATCTTGTCTCCAACGAGGGCGAGATAGTCGGCAACCTTCTGAGGGGGTACACCGAACTTATCCTTCACCTTATCGGGATTGAAGACCTCCCAGTTCATAGGGTTTATGACTACCACATTCTCGCTTACGAGCTGGAGCATGTCCTTGTCGGGCGTGTATATCTTTACCTTAAACCCCTTCTCGGAGAACCTCTTGGCGAGTATGGCTATCAGGTCGTCCGCTTCGTACCCCTCCACCTCAAGGGTCGGTATGCCCATAAGCCAGAGCAACTCCTTTATGACAGGTATCTGGAGTCTGAGTGGGTCCGGCATGGAAGGTCTTCCCGCCTTGTACTCCTTAAACAGGGAGTCTCTCTTGGTAGGTGCAGGGTGGTCAAATACTACCACCAGGTACTCTGGTCTCTCGGACTTCATTATGGAGAGCAAGGCTCTGAGGAACCCGTATATGGCGCCCGTTGGGAACCCGTCTTTGGTCGTGAGGGGCGGCAGGGCGAAAAAACCTCTGTATATGAATGATGAGGCATCAATCAGATAGATCTCCCTGTTTCCCATGGCATTATAATTTTCTTACATAATGGTAAAGAAAATACTCCTTTCTTTTATCTCCCTTGCCATAGGGGCAACCTTCATCGCCGACGAGGCTCTTATAAAGGATACCGTCGGGCTTGACAAGGATAAGGTTCTCACGCTGGAAGTTCTCACCCTCGCCATATACCTCTTCGTGTCCGAGCTCGTAAGGGTTGATGTGGTGGGGATACTCATGATGGTTCTCCTTCCCCTGCTTGGGCTCGTGTCCCCAGAGAAAGCTATAGGCGGCTTGAGCAGTAATGCGGTCGTCTCAATAATAGCCGTGATCATCATAGGTGCCGGTCTTGACAAGACCGGTGTTATGAACGTTCTCGCTGGTTACATAATACGCTTTGCCGGCAAGTCCAAGACGAGGATAGTAGCCCTCATATCGGGGACGGTAGCCCTCATATCAAGCTTTATGCAGAACATAGGTGCGGCTGCCCTGTTTTTACCGGCAGTGGTGAGGATATCCAAGAGATTGAGAATACCCGTATCCCACATGCTCATGCCCATGGGTTTCTCAGCTATACTCGGGGGTACTATAACCCTCGTCGGCTCAAGCCCCCTGATACTTCTGAACGACCTGCTGAGCATGTACGAGCTTCCTCCCTTCGGTCTCTTCTCCGTTACACCGATAGGTCTCTCTCTCGTGGCCGCCGGAATCCTTTACTTCATACTCCTGGGCAGGTTCATTCTTCCCAAGGTTCACAGCTCCGAGGACGAGGGCAAGTTTTTACCCTCCGATCTCTCACAGACCTATGAAAACATATGTGGACTCTACGAGCTTCACGTGCCCGTGAACTTTTCCAGACGGAAGATCGGGGAGATAGATGCGAGGAGGAGGTTTGGTGTAACCATAGTTGCCGTGTACCACAGGAAGACGAGAAAGAAGAACTTCGCTCCCCACAGGGAAGAGGTGGTTGAGCCCTCCGATGACATAGCTGTGATCGGGTGCCCGGATACGGTTGACCGTTTTGCCCGTGAGCTGGGTCTAATACTGAAGGAGGAGCTTGAGGAGTTTGCCGACGACCTTTCAAACGTGAACGCTGGTCTGGTTGAGGGCATAATAACACCCCGTTCAGAACTAGCCGGCAGAACCTTGAACGACGTGCGTTTTAGGAGGAGATACGAGGTAAATCCGGTAGCCCTCGTTAGGAGGGGAGACGTCATATACTCCGGCTTCTCCGACATGAAGTTGATGCCCGGTGATACTCTCCTCCTCTTCGGGAGGTGGGATAAGTTCCTGGAGCTGAAGGACAGGAACGTGTTCGCCTTCTCCACTGAGATAAAGGGGGAGATAATGCGCCCGGGGAAGGCAAAGTTTGCCCTGCTCTGGTTTGGCGTAGCCCTGACCCTAATACTCGTGTTCAACGTGAAGCTCTCCATAGCTCTGTTGACGGGTGCCCTCGGGATGATACTAACGAAGGTAATGAGCGTTGACGAGGCTTACCGTTCCGTTGACTGGATGACCGTATTTCTCTTAGCAGGGTTGCTCCCTCTGGGCATAGCCTTTCAGGAGAGCGGGACGGCCGAGTTCGTGGCGAAGACGATAATATCCGGTATAGGAGAGCTGACACCCCTCAGCTTCTACCTGCTCGTTGCCCTGCTTACTTCCTTCTTTACCCTCGTGGTTTCCAACGTGGGAGCGACAGTCCTCCTTGTTCCTCTCTCAATAGACATGGCTATGGAGGTGGGTGCAGACCCCCGTCTGTCAGCCCTCGTTGTTGGTGTTTCCGCCTCCAATACCTTCGTCATTCCCACCCATCAGGTGAACGCTCTCATAATGAGACCCGGGGGTTACAGAACCATAGATTACGTGAAGGCAGGAGGCGGTATGACCATTCTGTTTATACTGGTCTTGATGGCGAGCCTTTACATCTTTTACGTTTGAGTACTTCCCTCCGCACCGGAACCAACCGCCAGCATTCTTTCCCCGAAGAGCCTTATTTTATTTATCAGCTCGTCTATGCCCCATCTCCTCTCGGCAGAGACAACTACCGACGCGCCCTCCACAAAGGCTCCGTGGGGAAGGTGTCTCATCTCTTCCTCGCTGTCCACTATCCTGTCAGCCTTGTTGAGCACGTATATTACCGGCTTCCCGTCCGCTGAAAGCTCCTTGAGTATGTCTCTGACCGTGTGTATGTAATCAAGCCACCTGTCGTCGGACACATCAACCACGTGGAGTATGAGGTCAGCTTCCGTCACCTCTTCCAGTGTAGCCTTGAAGGACTCTATCAGTTCCGTGGGAAGCTTCTTTATAAAGCCCACCGTATCAGTAAAGAGCACCTTCAGGTCTGAGGAGAGAAACCTTGAGGAGGTTTTTGTATCCAGCGTTGCGAAGAGCATATCCGCGGAGAAGGACTCCCTCCCGGTGAGCACCCTGAGGAGCGTTGACTTACCCGCGTTCGTGTAGCCCACGAGGGCGACCTTGAGTATGCTCTCCCCCGAATCGCTCCTCTCTCTCCTCTTTCTCTGGTGCCTTCTCATCTTCTTAACCTCTTCCAGCTCTTCTCTTACCTGATATATCCTCTTCTTTATGAGCCTGCGTCTTATCTCCGTCTCCTGTTCACCGGGACCTCTCGTTCCAACGCCACCTCCGAGCCTTGACATGGACTTACCCCTCCCCTGAAGGCGAGGTAGTTCGTGGGTGAGCCTTGCGAGCTCCACCTGAAGCTTCGCCTCTTTGCTCTTAGCCCTCCTTGAAAATATCTCTATGACGAGGTCTGTCCTGTCCAGCACCTTTCTGCCCGTCAGCTTCTCCAGGTTCCTGACCTGAGAGGGCGTTAGGGAATCGTCAAAGACGACCGTGTCCGCTCCGGTTCCCTTAAGGACTTCCCTCAACTCGCGAGCCTTACCCTCCCCTATGAAGTACCTAACGTCTGGTCTATTCCTGTTCTGGAGTACGTAGCCTATGCTCTTCCCGCCCACCGCCTCAACGAGCCTTTTCAATTCCTTCAGGGATTCCTTCGCTTCCTCCTTGGTAGTATCCCTGTTCCATATACCTACGAGGACTGCCCTCATTTACCCTCCACTATGGTGCTGACGGCGTGCTTGTATATGAGGTTGGGCTGTCCCTCAACGTCAAGGAGTATTGTGTACTTGTCGTGGTTCAACACCTTGCCCGTTATCCTGTTGCCACGGGTAAGGTATATGGTCACCGTGGCTTCCTTGGCTTTGAAACTGTCAAGCAGTTCGTCCTGTATGCTCACCTCTTTCTCCATAGGATACATTCTCCTTTACCTCCTTAGAATTTAAATATATACAAAGGAAGCTCCTTTTGTTGCAAGAGAAATCACTCCACTTTAAATTATTCCTATGCTCAAAGATACATGGCAGGAGATAGGGAGGTTAGAGAGCATATTCCTGGAGATCATAGAAGACCCCACCAAGAAGGAAGTACTCCTTTACCCCATATGCTACTGCCAGCTTGTCAGGAAGGAGAACAACTTTGAGGTGGACCTGGCTAAGCTAATATCCTGTGCCAACAAGACCTTTCACACCTTCAAGGGAAAGTGGCAGGACATACTCCTTGAGCTGGATCTCTTCCAGTTCGTAACCCCAAAGGGCGACGTATTCTACGGTAAAGACATACTTAAGGTGTCCTCACCGGAAGGTTTAAAGGTCAGCTTTCTGCCGGAGTACAGGGAAGTGTTCTACGAGATGTACTCCAAGTTCCTGCGCTACTGGACAGTCCTGAGCAAGATATCCAGCTACTCAAAGAGGAACACGCCCGCAGAGGCGGTTTACATGTCAGCCCTGATATTCAACGAGGAGCTCTACGCTGAATCAGCCCACTACGCAAGCGTTCAAGCTATGAGGTTCCCGAGGGAGGAGCCCTTCTTTACCACCGTGAAGGATATCTCCGAGTTTTACATAAAGCTGAACGAGAGGAAGGAGTTTGATACGGAGCTCCTTGAAAGGGCACTGGGCAGGGTAAAGGGTCTCGGCAGCACCTACTACAGCGTGAACGTGGAGAAGCTCAGAAAAGACCTGGAAGCCCTGATAAAGGACGTTTCAAAGGGAAAGGGCTACTTCGTATTGAAGATAAGCTTTACCCTTGTTTCAGGTCATGGAAAGGGCTTTCTCAGAAGGGTAATATCTAAGCTGGTTGAAAAGTTAAGAGAACTCGGAGGAAAGAGATGGACTTTAATGAACTCAGAAACGGTCTGCTCCTCTTTCACAGGAACCTACTGGAGAAGGCAGAGAGGACTGATAACCCACGTCTGAAGGACGCTTACATGGAGGCGGCGAGGCATCTTAAGGACGTTGCCTCTTCCCTTTACAAGTTTGACCAGACCATGAAACTCATAAAGGAACTTGAGAAGCAGGGAACCCAGCACAACTGAGGTGTATCTGGAATTCTGAGTTTAAAGGACCTGCTTCGCAGGTGTCCTCATTCTGGGGCGTAGGGAGGCATAAGCTAAATCTACGATAGAGTATTTAGGTATGCTGACCGCTAAGAAGGTAAGCCTCATCCTGACCTATCTCGTCGCCCTCGGTTGTTTCTTAGGTCTGTACGGCATAGCGAGCGACCTTTACTACTTCCCCCTCCTGGGCTTGTTCCTTATCGGCCTTTTGAACGAGTGGAAGTTCCGTATATACATGCCCCGCTGGGTGTTCAACCTCGGCGGTGTGCTGGTATCCATACTCTTCCTGCTGGAGCTCAGCTTTGACAACGCTGTTAAACCCTTCGCCAACATGCTCCTCCTTCTCCTCGCTATAAAGTCCCTTGAGGAGAAGAAGCCCAGGGATATATACCAGATGCTCCTCCTAAGCCTCTTCGGGGTTGCGGTATCCACCACCTTCCGTTTAGACCTGAGCTTTCTTCTCTTTTTCCTGTACGAGCTCTTCATAGGAAGCGTGGCTTTCACCTTCACGAACGCTTACGCCAACCTCGGTGAGAGACCTCTAACGCCCGACTTCCTCTCTCGTTACCTTAAGTTCTCGGTTCTGTTTCCCTTCTCCGTGGCTCTCGCTACAGTACCCTTCTTCCTCATACTTCCGAGAACTCAGACGCCCCTCTTTGACGCCTTCGCCCGTCAGGAGAAAGGTCTCTTGAGCGGCATATCCGATGAAGTGGAGCTCGGGAAGGTGGGGGACATTCAGCAGGACAACACCGTTGTGTTCCGGATTTACGGGAAGGTGCCGGAAGAAGCCTACTGGAGGGTATCCGTCTTTGATACTCTCCTGAATACGAAGTGGGTCAGGACGCTTAAGGAGAAAGAGCAGAACCCCAGCGTGCTTGAGCCAGGAGAGTTTTACAGGTACACGATCATACTGGAGCCTACCTACGATACCTTCCTACCGGTGCTGGACTATCCTGTCAGACTCCTGAGGCTGGAGGGAACTAAGGCGAGCGCCCTTAGATACAAAGGGGGATACTACGAGAGCACCAAGGCTATAAACCGACCCGTGAGGTACAGGGCTGTATCGGGAGACCTCTCTCCCTCGGACGAACTGAACGAAGTATACAGGGAAGTCCCTCCCGACGTCCCGGAGAGCGTAAGGGAGCTCGCCAGGGAGCTGTCCCGCGGTAGGGAAAGTCCAGAGGAAAAACTTGAAGCGGTTAAAGACTTCTTTAAAAGGGGGTTCTCGTACTCCCTCAGCATAGAAAAACCTCAGGGACACCCCATAGAACACTTCCTCTTCAGGTCAAGGAGGGGAAACTGCGAGTTCTTTGCCTCCTCCACAGCCCTTCTCCTGAGGCTTATGGGTGTGCCTGCCCGTGTCGTGGGTGGTTTTAAAGGCTACATAAAGAACGATTACGGAGACTACTACATAGTAACCAACTCTATGGCGCACGTGTGGGTGGAGGCTTACGCGGGAGGAAGGTGGCTCAGGCTGGACACGACGCCCCCCTACCTCTCACCGGCGGTCAGCCGTATATCAAAGCTGCATCTCCTCCGCGATGCCCTGGTGTCCTTCTGGTACGAGAACGTGGTGGACTTCTCAGCCAAAAAGCAGGTGTCCCTGCTGAGGAGTGCGGTTAAAGGACTGAAGGATATCTCTCTGTCCGATATAAAAGAGGTTTTCTTAACCTTTATCGCCGTTCTTTTTGGTGTGATGGCAGCATTTCTGGCTTTCAGGTTCTATTTACTTAGGGTAAGGAAGACTCCGGAAAACCTTTACAGGCTTTTACTGGATAGGCTCAGCAGGAAGGAGGGTTACCCCTTTAACGAGTATCTTCCCGAAGAAGTGCTGAAAAAGCTCTCCAGCAGACCCTACTACCGTGAGGTTGCCTTCATAGTATCTCTGTACCAGAGGCACAGGTTTTCTCCATACAGGGTGACCAAGAGAGAGCTTGAGGAAGCTTACAGAGTGTTGAGAAAGATTTAATACTTGCTTATATTCTAATTATGTTAAAATTTTCCAAGAGGGCGAGAGGATGAATACAACTGTAACCAACGAGGAAAAGTTAGAGGAGTTGGCGGAATTTTTCAAGGCTCTTTCCCACCCCGTAAGGTTAAAGATAATCTCAATCCTCATTGAGGGGAAGCAGTGCGTCAAGAATCTTGGGGAAGTACTCAATATGTCACAGCCCAGCGTATCCCAACACCTGTCCATACTCAGGAGCAGGGGTATAGTTGGGTGGAAAAGGGAGGGCTCAATAATCTGCTACTATATTAAGGACGACCGTATTCTGAAACTCTACGACATGCTCATCAAGGAGGAGTTGTAATGGCAGGAAGTGTTGTTACATTGACGGAAAGCAACTGGAATGAAGAGGTTGTTAACTCAGATAAACCTGTGCTCGTTGACTTCTGGGCACCCTGGTGCGGACCCTGCAGGATAATAGCTCCCATAATTGAGGAACTCGCCGAGGAGTTTGAGGGTCAGATCAAGGTAGGTAAGCTCAACACCGACGAAAATCCCAACATAGCCATGCAGTACGGCATAAGGGCTATACCTACCGTAATACTCTTCAAGAACGGGGAGGTCGTGGACACGAGGATAGGCGTCCAGCCGAAGGAAGCTTTAAAACAGATGGTTATGGCTCACGTATGAGCTGAAACTTAAAAATTTTTATCTTGGGGAGGATATTAATATATAGCTATGGAAGCCCAGTCTGCGTGGGACACTCTGGTTGAAGCTTCTCGCTATATGTTTCAAGGACCTTCCACAAAAGAGATAGTCCTATTCTTCGTGGTTCTCGCCGCCACTCTCACCGTCATAACCATACCCTATCTATGGGGCAAGCTTTCCCACGCCAGGGAGGTTGAGAAGGCTTTCTTCATGAGGGGAAGGTCTCTTGGTCTTACCGAGGAGGAGATAAGGCTCCTCTGGAATTACGCTAAAAAGTTCCCCTACGATCCCCAGATGGTCTACGAGAACAAACCCCTCTTTGAGAGGGTCGTCTCCCGAATAATCCATGAGAACATAGCGGGTGTTAGACTCATACCCTCCATAAGGGCTAAGCTCAGGTTTGATACGATCCCCTGGTTCATACCTATAACGAGCACAAGGGACATAGACCTTTATCAGACTGGAAAGCTCGTCATAGACGGGGTTTACGTGGACGCCGCCGTCTGGGACAAGACGGAAACCGAGCTCCACGTTGTTGTTCTTGAGGCACTTCCAAGACCCGTGAGGATAGGCGAGAGCGTGAAGTTCCACTTCATAAGGGAGAACGAGGGCAGGTATAGCTTTGAGACCATAATCAAGGATAAGTACACGGAGGGGGACAGGCTCGTGCTTGTCCTTGAACACACGGACAACATCCACAGGGTGCAGCTGAGGGAGAGCCTGAGGTGGAAGGTGAACATACCCGCGGAGTTCGCCGTGGTGGATGACATAACCGAGGAGGCTATGGAGGGTGCCGACTTCCTAACGGGCAGGATAGAGGACATAAGTACAAAGGGTGTTAGGATATGCACCGATGCCCTCATAAAGCCTTCGGAGGGCAAGTACGTGGTTATGAACTTCTCTATAGGGGAGCACAAGTTTGAGAACATGCTCGGTCAGATAATGAACGTCAGGGCTATGCAGACACAGGTCTGCATGGGTGTCAGGTTTTTGAAGGTCTCCCGTCAGGAGGAGAAGGTCATAGACAAGTTCATACTTGAGGAGCAGAGGAAGCTCATAAAGACCTTCAAGATAGGTGAAAGCGACTGAACAGGTGTTAATATAAAACTTTCATGAATAACAGAGTTGTGATAATAGGGCGTCCTAATGTGGGCAAATCTTCCCTCTTCAACAGGATCGTCGGGCGCAGGAAGGCGATAGTTGAGGATATACCTGGTGTTACGAGGGACTCAGTTGAGTCAAAAGCGGAGTGGGGTGGAAAGGAGTTCCTGCTCGTTGATACAGGCGGGCTCGTACCGGACTCCCATGACGAGATACTTGAGGGCGTGAGGAAAACCATAGAGAGGGAGGTAGAACGTTCTGACGTTATCCTCTTCGTTGTTAGCGTAAAGGACGGCGTTACCCCCCTTGACGAGGAGATAGCGCGACTCCTCTATCCCTTCGGAGACAAGGTGATACTTGTGGTAAACAAGGTGGATACGGACAGGGACGAGGAGGTCGTCTCTGAATTCTATCAACTTGGCTTTAGGCACGTCTTCCCGGTGTCTTCCGTCCACGGTAGGGGCGTGGGGGAGCTCCTGGACGAGGTGGTTAAGAGGCTTCGGTATGGCAGTGTTGAGCTGAGCTACGAGGGTATAAGGCTTACCCTTGCAGGAAGACCGAACGTTGGGAAGTCTTCCCTCCTCAACGCCCTTCTCAAGGAGGATAGGGTGATAGTCTCGCCCGTGGCGGGCACGACAAGGGATACCGTTGAAGTTCCCTTTGAGTGGAATGGCAACAAGTTCGTCCTGGTGGACACGGCCGGTGTGAGGAGACCCTCAAACGTTGAGTACGGCGTGGAGTTCTTCTCGGTAGGGCGCTCCCTTAAGGCGATAGAGAGTTCGGATGTGGTCTGCCTTGTGCTTGATGCTGGAGAAGGTGTGACTAGGCAGGACAAGAGGCTCGGTGGTCTGATAGAGCGTAAGTATAAGGGTTGTGTTGTGGTCGCCAACAAGATGGATCTCTCTCCCCTCTCCGAGGAGGAGGTTGAAGAGCTGGTAAGGAGAGAGCTCTTCTTTCTGGATTACGCTCCCATTGTGTTCACCGTTGCTCCGGAGGGAAGGGGTGTAGAGGATATCCTTGATAAGGCTGTACTCGTCTACGAGGACTACACAAAGAAGCACAAGACCTCCTTCGTCAACAAGGTCGTGCACGATATAGTTGAGGAAAGACCTATACACCACAGGGGCAGGCAGGTTAAGGTTTACTACGCCTTTCAGGAGGGAGTAAAACCACCTACGGTGGTGGTGATAACTAACTACCCCGATGCCTGGAAGGACAACTACAAGAAGTTCTTTGTGAAGAGGCTCAGGGAAGCGCTCGGCATAAAGCACTCCCCTATAAAGCTCCTTATAAAGGGAAGGGACTGAGTTATTTAACGAGGCTGTTCAGCTCGTCCGTTGACCTCGGCAGACCCACTATGTACTTCCCGTTCATCCCTATCACCGTAGGAGTCCCCGATATACCGAGCTCCTGCATTAGCTTCATATTCTTCTCTATGGCTTCCTTACCTTTCTTGCACTGGTTCTTGGTGTTCACGTTCTTGTGTATGTGGTCATAGCCCTTCTTATCGCACACCATAGCTATGGCTTTGGGTTTTGCCTCGGGATGTATGGGAAGCGGGTAGAGGATAACCTTTACCTGGACGTTGTTCTTCTTAGCCCACTCCTTCAACATAGGAGAGAAACGTCTGCAGAAGGGACAGTCTGGGTCAGTTATGTAGTAAACGAACTTATCCCCTTTACCGTAGGTCATGTTAACGCTCTTCTCAAGCTTGTCCAGGACATCCTTTGATACGGTCATGTACTTGCTGACCGTCTTCTGGGTTAGGTTCTCCTTCGTGTCCACGTTGAACACGTTACCCACTATGTAGTTCTTGGCTTCCGCATTTGTATATACGACTATAGGCTTTAAACCCATCTTAAGAACGACCTCGCACAGACCCCCGAATCCCTCCACAGGCTTCAGGCTCACTACCTTGAAGTCCCTGTTGACGAGCTTGCTGAGGTTTTCCTTAACTGTCTTCTCGTCGGGGCAGGCTTTCGCCTGAGTAGCCTTACAGGAGTATAAGAGGACAGAGCCTACCATAAGGGCAAATATGGCTTTTTTCATCACCTACCTCCAGTTTTCTTATATTTCCAGATTTTACTAATATACACCATGAGCATGTATATAACTCCGAGCAAAGCTAAGACCTCAAGCACGAGAAGGGGGACGAATATGTAAGGGTTTTCCCCGATCCTAGCAATAGTTTTCGCTACCAGCAGCCCGTATAGACTTCCCCCTATCAGCAAGAATACAAACAGGAGGAGCGCAAATACAAGCAGGGGAACTACAACCAAGCGTAGCAGCCATAGAAGTAGTCTGAACCTTAGTAAGAGCCTCCACAAATCAGATAGTTCCCTCTTCCCTTATGCGGCTCTTCTGGAGTATGTACTCCTTCCTCATTATGGCTCTGTTAAGAGCGTCCACGAAGGCTTTCACGCTGGCTTTTATTATGTCCGTATCAACACCCCTTCCAGAGGCTTTCACTCCGTCAAGCTCCAGCACAACCCTCGCCTCGGCTTGGGCGTCCGTATTCGGGGTCAGGGCTTTTATTGAATAGTCCAGCAACTTCGTGTTTATCCCGAGCGCCTTCTGGACAGCCTTTATCGTGGCGTCCACGGGTCCGTTCCCCGTTGAGGTTGCCGTTCTCTCCTCGCCCTTGAAGTACAGCTTAACGGTGGCTGTGGGCATCAGGTTGTCCCCACTCTGCACCTGGAAATGCTCTACCTTGACGGGCTCTTCATCACCGAGCTTCATGAACTCCTGATATATCAGAGCCTCTATGTCCTCGTCGTAAACCTCCTTCTTTTTATCTGCGAGGGATTTGAGCTGTTCGTATATCCTGTTCAGGTCTTCCTCCGTGTACTGTATGCCGTACTCCTCAAGCTTCTTCTTGAGGGCGTGCCTTCCTGAGTGTTTACCTAAGACTATCCTCCTGCTCGTGGGGAAGCCCACATCTTCGGGGTTCATGATCTCGTAGGTCAGCCTGTGGCTCAAAACGCCGTGCTGGTGTATACCGGACTCGTGGGCGAAGGCGTTGTCACCGACTATCGCCTTGTTGGGCGGCACGAATGAGCCCGTTATCCTGCACAGTAGCCTTGAAGTCTTGTAGAGCTCCTTTGTGTCAACACCCGTGCTCAGACCACCGAAGTAGTCCTTCCTAACCTTCAGAGCCATAACTATCTCTTCAAGGGCTGCGTTTCCAGCCCTCTCTCCTATTCCGTTTATGGTGCACTCAACCTGCCTGACCCCGTGTCTCACGGCTGTGAGTGAGTTCGCCACGGCGAGGCCGAGGTCGTCGTGGCAGTGTACGCTCAGGACGATCTTGTCTATGTTGGGGACGTTGTTGAATATTCCCTCTATCAGGTCTGCGAACTCCTCCGGTACCGTGTATCCTACCGTATCCGGTATGTTTATAACCGTAGCACCGGATTTGATGGCTTCCTCTATCGCCTTGTAAAGGAAGTCCCTCTGACTTCTCGTCGCGTCCTCGCAGGAGAACTCCACATCGTCGGTGAACTTTCTCGCGAAGGATACCGCACTCCTTATCCTTTCAAGAACCCTGTCGGGCTCCATCTTAAGCTTGTACTTCATGTGTATCTCTGAGGTGGCTATGAAGGTGTGTATCCTCTTTCTCCCGGCAGGTTCTATCGCCTTAGCTGCCACCTCTATGTCTTCCTCCCTCGCCCGTGCAAGGGAGCATACCACAGGACCTTCAACCTCTCTCGCTATCCTGTTTATCGCCTCAAAGTCGCCCTGGGAGGCTATCGCAAATCCAGCTTCTATCACGTCAACCCCGAGACGGGCGAGCTGGTGAGCCATCTGGAGCTTCTCTTCAGTGGTCATGGAGAATCCCGGTGCCTGTTCTCCGTCTCTCAGGGTAGTATCAAATATGTAAACTCTATCTCCCATCTTTAACCTCCGTAATTGATAATAATTCTCATTTAAGCGGGTGTCAAGATATCATGTCCATAACCTTCTTCAGGCTCACCCTCATCCTCTCTATAGCCCTTGCGAGCCTTCCTATCTCGTTCTCGGACTGATAAGGTATGGTCTCGTCAACCTCACCCTTGCTTATCTTCTCGGCGCTGTTTCTGAGGGCGTCTATGGGCTTGAACACCCTGAAGTTCAGTATCACCAGGATTATCCCCGACATAAGTATGAATACGCCTCCAACTAACCCACCGTTTAAGAGCCCGTCCATACGAGCCTGAGCCACCACCTTGTCAAAGGGGACGTAAATGAGAACCGCTCCGTTCACCTTTCCCACGGGCCACCTAGGGTCGGTCTTGGGCTTATATATGTTCCTAACAGCTACAGGCATGGCATCAACGGTGCTGTGACACCTGAGACAGCTCTTTTTGGGTATAACTGCGAAAGCCTTTATGAAGTACTCCTTACCCTTGTGAAGGGTTATTCCCTCGTACTCCTTCAAGTTCTTATCCTTAAGGTAGGCTATTATCCACATCTCCGTTTCGTTTGGTTTGTTCCCGGGGTTAAGCGGGTTTATAGCCACCTGCCTCAGCTCCATATCCGGTATCTCCCTGTTGACCATCTTGAATATGGAGGCGGTGAAGAAGGAGGAGGACTGGGCTTCAAGTATGAAGTCCTGGTTTGTACAACCTGCGGATAGGAGCTCGTATATCTTCGGTCTTAGGGTCTTACGGACGTAATTTCTTGACGCCTTAACGAAAGCCATCGTGGTTTCTATCCTGCCCTTTGCGGAGTCAATAGCCCTGTCTATGGTCGTCTTGTATATGAAGAAACCCACACCTATACCTATGAGGACGCCTGTTATGACGACCACCACGGTTATCTCTGTCTTTATGCTCTTGAATATGGCTTTCATCTCTATATCCTCCTGACCCTTTTTAAGAAGGCTTCCCTGTGATTATCATAGGGGATCTCCTCCCCGAGTCTCTCTATGAACTTATCAAACTTCTCCACGGGCAGGCTCTCCTCATCGCAGCCGAACTCGTCAAGAACCTTCTTCCATACGAGCTTTGCCACAGGTCCCATCTCGTCCGTGTAGGCTTCCTTCACCTCCCTGAGTTTGTCAGGGGGCACCCTGTCCACCACAGCTTCCGAGACCTTCAGGGTGAATTTAACAGGCGAGGGGTTAGTGTCCACATAGAGGGGATAGAGGACGAAGTTACCGCCGAAGTCAACTTCCTCTTCAGCTGCCTCCTTTATGCTGAAGAAGTCCTGCGTTAAGCCCTTTACCTCGTGGCCTCTGTAGAAGAACTGGTAGTATTTCTTCGTCCTTCCCCCGTTCAGGTACAGCAGTGC
This sequence comes from Hydrogenivirga sp. 128-5-R1-1, assembly GCF_000171895.1. NCBI lineage: Bacteria > Pseudomonadati > Aquificota > Aquificia > Aquificales > Aquificaceae > Hydrogenivirga > Hydrogenivirga sp. 128-5-R1-1. Next base: position 126,950 of record NZ_ABHJ01000002.1, on the reverse strand, counting down.
GTTCATCTTCCTTTCCCTTATATCGTCCCTAACTACATCAAGTTCAGACTTCCTTGATATCTTCCCGCTTTTAACCGCTTCAAGCTTGACCATGCCAAGGAGAAGGGGTATCAGGTCCGCATCCAGAAGAAATATGCTCACGAGACCACCCCTTGCGTTTACCCTTATGTACTGTAAAGCCCTCTCACCGATCCCAGTCGGAGAGAATATTCCCACCGGTTCCCCGTTGTAGAATAAAACCATTCCCACCGGTTCCCTGTGAGTGTGAAAGAGGACGTAGCCGTTGAAGTGGCTCTTTTTAGCAAGGGTGTTGAAGTGCTCTACATCTATGTGAGCAGCCGAAGATGTAGGCTGGAACTCCTCGCCGTAGCCGGCTATACATAGCGGTCCCCCTTTCTCGGGGTCGGGCTCTTCCCTGAGGGCGTTCATGACGCTCACCACGTCGGTCTCAACAACCTCTAAGAAACCCGTCTGGGGGAAGCCGTAGCTTGTGTAGTTAGTTTCTTCTATGCCCCTCTTGCTAACTATGAACACTTTTGGGATCTCTCCCTCGTAGAAGGGTATGTAATCCTCGTCCTCCCAGGAGGTTATCTTCACGTAACCGGTGAACTTTCTTCGCCTTAAATCCTCTATGAGAGCTTCTGTATTGACAAGCTCAAGGTTTATCTTCTCTCTTATTTCTTGGCGCATGCCTTCTCAAGGAGTATCCTTTTCACTATTGACTGGAAGGTTTCAAGGACACCTTTGCCCTCGGTAGCCACGGCTTCAACGTACTCAGTGCCCCACGGGTTGCAGACGGGCTGGAGCTCGTCCACCGGCAGGGCGTCAGGCAGGTCTCTCTTGTTATACTGCACCACAACGGGCAGGGAGTAGAGGTCAAAACCTTGCTCTTTCAGCACGGCGGCGGTCTCCCTGAGGACGAGGAAGTTTATGTTCTCCCTCTCTCTGGAACTGTCCACGACGAAGACGAGTCCGTCCACCCCCTTCATTATTACCTTTCTTAGAGGGTGTAACCTGAACTGTCCTGGCGTTGTGAGAACCTTTATGTCTATGTCTTGCCCCTCAAGGTTTATAGAGCTCAGGAACATCTCAACGAATAGAGTCCTGTTCTCGTCCGTCTCCATGGAGATGTAGTCACCCTTTGTTATTCCCTTCTCCTTGAGTATGTCGTAGAGCACTTTAACGTTGGTGCTCTTACCTGCGAGTGATGCTCCGAAGTAAACGACCTTTAGCTTCATGTCGCCCCCAGTATCTTGTTGAGTTTGTCTTCAATGGCTTCGGGGGAGAGCTTCAGCAGTTTTGATGGTTTTGGCTTTACAGAGGAGAATATCTTGTTCAGCTCGTCCGCGAGCTCTTTCAGGAAGAGCCTCACGGTTCCGAGGGCGACGCTCTTTGGGCAGAGCACACCCACCAGGAATCTATCGCCTACAGCCTTAACTACCACGTTCTGTTTTTTGCTCTCGTACTGGATCGCGTCAAGGAGGTCTTCCTTTGATACCATCTTTGCCATCTCAAAGGCGGCTCCGAATATGCCGCTTATTATGCTCGCCAGAAACTCAGCCTGCGTCTCATCCAGGTTCTTGCCGAAGAAGGAGATGATACGTCCAGCGTCGTCGGATAGTATTACGAGGTCTGCGTCCGTCCTTGTAACGAAGTTCTTCAGAGCGTTTACGAGCTTCTTCTCAACCTCTTCATCTATCTCGTACTGGACTATGTCAAGTTCCATTATGTCCTCCTGAAATAAATGATAAACCAATCCCTTTCATCATCAAGCCTCATTTTAGAAGGTCCATAACCTTCTTGATACTTATCCTCATCCTCTCAAAGGCTTCAGCCAGCTTTCCTATCTCGTCCTTAGAATCCACGGGCACCTTCTGGTCAACGTCTCCCATGCTTATCCTCTCCGTATGCTCTATGAGGGTATTTATCGGGTCTTCCACGTACTTCTTGAATATCATGTAGCTTATAAAGAAGCTGAATATCAGACCTATAAAGACAAACATGAGTATGTAAACACCCAGCTGTTTGTAGGAGTCTATTATGGGTGTCAGGTCGTAGCCCATCACTATAAGACCTATGTTCCTCCTGGAGAAGTCAAATATCGGTTTAGCGACCACGGCGTAGTTCTGAACCACGAGAACGGTTCCCGGAGTGTCCTTAGCTTTCAGCATCAGCTCTCTCAATATCGGGTTGGTTTCGTAATAGAGCACGTAGTTTCCAAACTTTTCAGCCCTCGCCGCCCACTCGGAATGAGCTGCAGCCCTCTTGTTTATGAGCACGAGGGTGTCCATACCGGTGAGCTCCTTGAGGTTGTCCAGTATGGGGTTGAAGGGCGTTATGAGCTCAACGGCACCGAGGTACTCCTCACCGTCCATAACAGGATACGCACCCGTAACTATGGTTCTCTTCAGCCCTACCTCTATGCCCCTGTGGGGTGCTCTCCTCTGAGCTACGGCAACTATGATCCTCCTGAACTTTGAGACGTCTATACCAAACCTCTCTGGATTCCAAGTCCTGAAGAAGGAGACCGCAAGGGGTGTGAGGAAGTGTAGCCTCAGGTCATATATACCCGTGAGGGTCTCAAGGTCTGCCCTAACCTTGACGTACTTGTAAAGTAGCTTTCTATCTCTGTTTTTAAAGGCTCTTTTTACCTCTGGGTCCATGCTGACGAGGTAGGCGACAGCCAGCCCCGCGCTCTCCCTGTTCTTGACCTGTTCCAGGAAGAGCTTGTACCCATTGTTCAAGGTCTCCTCAGCCTGCTTTTTCAACTGTTGTTGCAAGAGGTAGTAGCTTATCGCCGCCACAGACGCTATGAGAACGACGAGTATCACTATGTTGGGAACCACGAACTTCTCTATAAGCGAGGCGTTCTTAAAGTACTTTCCTACCATCTAAAACCTCCTGCTAAATTATATCGGGCAGTATGTTCTCAACCTGACTTAAAAACTCCTTAGCTGCGCTCTCCTCAGGAATTTCTTTGCGAAGCTTTTCAACTACTATCCTCAGGTGGTTCACCGTCATTGAGCTTTCCTTAAATCCGAGCTCGTTGAGTGTTTTGTCCCACAGCAGCTTGCCCACGGGTCCCATCTCCTTTATGTAAGCTGACTTTATCTCAAGAACTCTGTCCAGGGGAACTTCGTTGTCTGAGACCACGACCTCCTCTTCCACTCCCTCTATAACGACCTCTATAGGTCTCGGTTTCTCTATTATTGATACGTCATAAACCGTTATGGTTCTGTCCGGGAGGTTCTCCACCTTTGAGATGAGCTTGTCCTTGCCCATTTCTTCGGATACGAAGACCCCCTTCTCCTTAAGGAGCCTGTCTATGGGCTGACCCATGAAGAACATGTCGTACCTGTATATCCCTTCACCTGCCGTCACAACCACGGCGTTTTTCCTTTCCTCCTTAACGAACGCCTCCGCCTCCTCGTAAGTCTCAAAGCTCTTCTCAACCTGTATTACGTTGTCCGAATGCATTGAGTACACGAAGCTGAGGAGCTCAGGCTCCAGCGTGTACATGGACATAAAACTCCTTGCCGGTATTAGGTTCGCGTTTATGTAAGTTATAGCCTTCTCTCCGAAGGAGCCGTCACCCCCGAACACAGCCACGGGAAATCCCCCGTGAAAGACCACCGTTCCGAAGAGCTGCTCGTCGGAGTAGAGGGCTACGTAACCGTCCAGGTGGCTCCTCTGGGCTAAGAGGAACTCCTTGTTTATGTCAAGGAAGCTTATTGAGACGGGCTCCTGAACGGGAAGCCCGTAGGGAAAGAACACGAGCGAACCGTCGTGGGATATATTGTTCCTGTCCTCTATTATACCGACGAGGTCGTCAACGGTGGTTTCAACGAGAGTAGCGGTGCCCTCCTTTCTGTCAACGCTGAACTTGTCCGCTTCGGATATACTCCTGCTCCCGTCCGAGTTGAAGGTTACAACCTTGTAGGGGTTTCCCCTGTAAAAGAGCAGGTAGTCATCCTTGCTCCAGTAAACCACCTTGAGAAAGCCGGTCACTTCCTTACGACGAACCTCGTCATAGACCTTTCCCACGTTCATTACGTTTACGTCAAGGTCTTTGAAAAGGACTCTCTTTATCATCTCCCCTTATATCCCCTATAAGGCTATTTCGGTTACGAACATTATAACTTTACCTTGCAGGAATCACAGAGCTCGCATATAGGGCACTCCTCGCACTTGGGGTTTTTAGCCGTGCACAGGTTCTTTCCGTGGTTTAGGAGAAGGAAGGAGAACTTAGTCCACAGCTCCTCCGGCACTATATCCATTAGGTCCTGTTCAGCTTTGTCTGCATCCTTCTTATCGGTGAAGCCTATCCTCTGGGCGACTCTGAGAACGTGTCTGTCCACTATTATGGCGGGAAGGTTGAAGGCTCCACCCAGCACCATGTTGGCTGTCTTCCTCCCAACTCCGGGTAGCTTGACCATCTCCTCAACGCTCTTGGGTATCTCCCCTCCAAACTCCTTAACGAGAGCCTCGCAGCACTTCTTGAGCAGCTTAGCCTTCCTTCTGTAAAAGTTTATTGAGCTTATGTCCTTCTCAAGCTCTTCAAGGGGAACCCTCACTATGTCCTCCGGGCTCTTGTACTTGCTGAAGAGCTCAGCCCTGAGGGTGTTAACCTTCTTGTCGGACTCCTGAGCGGCAAGGATAGCCTCTATAAGCAGTTCAAAGGCGTTGTCGTACTCAAGCTCAAGTCTGGCGTCGGGGTAAAGCTTCTCAAGCCTCTCTATGACCTCTAAAGCTCTCTCCCTCAACCTTCTAACTCTCTCAGGAGTTTTTCTACGTGCCCCTTTGCCTTTACGTTGTACCATGCCTTGGCGACCCTGCCCTCTTCGTCTATGAGGAATGTTGACCTTATTATTCCCTTGGTAACCTTACCGTACATCTTCTTTTCCCCGTAAGCGCCATAAGCCTCCGCCACCTTCTTGTCCGGGTCGCTGAGAAGAGGAAAGTTCAGGTCGTACTTCTCCTTGAACTTTTTGTGTGAGCTTACGCTGTCCGGGCTGACACCCACAACTTTGTATCCCTTTGACACCAGGACGTTTAGGTTGTCCCTAAAGTCACACGCCTCCACCGTGCACCCCGGGGTGTTGTCCTTGGGGTAGAAGTAGAGTATCAGCTTATTACCTCTGAAATCCTTGAGGCAGAACTCCTTCTCCTCTCCCTTCTCATCTATCCCCTTAAGGCAGAAATCGGGCGCCTTTTCGCCTTCTTTGAGCATCGCCGTCCTCCCTTTCAGTTTAACATTTATTATATGTCCCCTTTCGTATTCAAATCGGAGTTGTGGACTGCCCAGTACACGGGTGTCAAGGTTAACACCGTGGCAGCTTTTATGAGGGCTCTTAACGAGGTGGACGACGACACCATCTACTACCACCTCTACAGGAACCTCTTTGAGTACCACTTCCTCCCCACAGATTATGGCAACAGCTTTGCATACTGGCTGGCTGAGAACGGCTTTCCCGTCCTCGCTGAGAAGTTCTCTGCGATAGACCTTATGGAGTGCGTATGTATATCGGACGTGAGGGAGGAGATGCTCAAGATACTCCACAGCGGTGTGGACGGCTTTGAGAGGCTCTGCAAACCCTTTTACTTCATACGTGCCGTAAGGAAGGTGGTGGACACGGGCGTGGTTGCGAATAACCTTGAGGAGTTCAGGGAGGGTGTCAGGAAGGTAGGTATCCACTCCCTCTTCTACCACCTCGTAACGTCCAGACTTGTCCACGGAGAGGCTGTAAACGACTTCTCCCGTTGGCTCAGATCTGTGGGCGAGGAGGAAAAGGCTGAGGAGATAGACAGGATAGACCTCATGGCACACAGCCTCTATGAGATAAGGGGGATGATACTCAGGTATCTGGAGAGCTGAAATGTTTGAAGAGTACGCGAGGTATATAGACGAAGGGACTCTAAGAGAGCTCAGACAGCTTGCGAAGGAGCTCAAAGGGGTCAGGGTTCTGCACGTGAACTCTACCAAGCAGGGTGGTGGTGTGGCTGAGATACTTCACCGCATGATACCCCTCATGAACGAGCTCGGTATAGAGACCCACTGGGAGGTCATAAAGGGGGACATAGAGTTCTTTAAGGTCACCAAGAAGATACACAACCTTCTTCACATGCCCGGAAGGGAGAGTTTGAGCCACCAGGACGTTATAACTTACATGAGGCAGACGTACGAGAACGTCTCTCACATAGATACCGACTACTACGATGTCGTCTTCATACACGACCCTCAACCGCTGGGGCTCATAGTTAAGAAGAGGCTCGGACAGAAGTGGGTCTGGAGATGCCACATAGACATATCTACCCCAGAGGAGGAGGTATGGAAGTTCCTTGAGATGTTCGTCAACGGCTACGACGGGAGCATATTCCACATACCCGAATTCGTCAGAGAGGGCGTCCAGATACCAGCGTTCGTTATACCTCCTTCAATAGACCCCTTGCACGACAAGAACGTTGAGCTTGAGGAAGGTTTCGTAAGGGACGTCCTTGAAAGGTTCTCCATAGACCCCGACAAGCCGATAGTCCTCCAGGTATCAAGGTTTGACCGCCTGAAAGACCCCGTAGGGGTGATAGAGGCTTACAGAATAGTTAAGCGCAGATACGACTGCCAGCTCGTACTCGCGGGTTCCTTTGCGGACGACGACCCGGAGGGAGAAGAGGTATACAATGAGGTGCTTGAGAAAAAAGGAGACGACGAAGACGTGTTCGTGCTCAACCTGCCACCGGACAGCCACAGGGAGATAAACGCCTTCCAGAGGGCTGCCACCGTCGTTGTTCAGAAGTCCATAAGGGAGGGTTTCGGGCTAGTCGTATCCGAGGCTATGTGGAAGAATAAGCCTGTGGTAGGAAGCAACATAGGAGGCATAAGGAGGCAGATAATAAACGGCGTTACGGGGTATCTCGTTAACAGCGTGGAGGGAACAGCCTTCAGGATAAAGCAGTTGCTCGCGAACCCCGAAGCGAGGGACACTATGGGTAAGAACGCCCACGAGAGGGTAAGGCACAGCTTCCTGATAACACGACACATCAAAGACTACCTCCTCGTGATCTACAGGCTACTTAAGTCCTGAAAGGAACTCGTAAACCTCATCAACGTCTTTCAGGAGCAGTTCTGCCTCCGGAGGCTTCCGCTCTCCCACGAACACGGGTAGTCCCCCGAGCTCCCTCACCTTCCTCAGGGCGTAGAGGTCTGTTGTATCGTCCCCTATGTATATGACCCTTTCCTTTCCATCCCAGCCGATGAATTTCAGAAAGTCCTCCACAGCCTTACCCTTGTCCCTACCAGAATACACGGCTTCAAGAACCTTCTTCCCCTCTATGACGGCTCTGGGAGGGTGTTTCTTAGTAAACTCCCTGAACAGCCTCTTCACCTCCTCCTCGCTCCCCTTGAAGTTCCTGTAGTGCAGTGCGAAGCAGCCCTCCTTCTCCTCAAGGATGAGTCCTTCCTTACCTTCAAGCTTGTGCTTCAACGGATTCAGGTCGGGCATCTTCCCATCGGTGAACTCCTTAAGGAGCTTCTCTCCCCTGTAAATCCTCACCCCGTGGGACGTTATCAGGTAGATCGTGTCCGGCACGGAACCGAACACCTCCTTGAAGCTATCAAGACTCCTGCCCGTCACTATCCCGAGGGTGTGTCTCTTTGAGAGCTCTTCAAGAAAGTCCTTTTTATCTCTCTCTATCTTAGCCTCGCCTGGCTTTGATACTATGGGCGTCAGCGTCCCGTCGTAGTCAAGGAGTATAACCATTCCGTGTATTATCTTTAAATAATAATGAAATTGATAGTAGTATCAAACAGAGAACCCTACAGGCTGGAATCCTCAAGGGGAAAGCTTGAGAAGACGGTGGGAGGGCTCGTCTCAGCCCTTGAACCCATACTGCGTAAAGAGGGCGGTGTGTGGGTGTGCTGGGGCAGACAGGGACAGAAGACTCCCCTTGAAACCTACATAACCCGGGACTTCGTGATAAAACAGGTTCCCCTCACGAGCAGGGACGTCTCGGAATACTACTACGGCTTTTCAAACGAAACCCTCTGGCCCCTCTGCCACATGTTCATAAACAGAACCCACTTTGACAACAGGTACTGGCTGGGCTACAGGAGGGTTAACCGAAAGTTCGCCCGTGCGGTTGCCGAAGCCTACACCCCCGGCTCAAAGGTTCTTGTCAACGATTACCAGCTCGCTCTGGTGCCCAAGCTCCTTAAAGAGAAAGGTGTGAAAGACCCCATATACATGTTTTGGCACATACCTTTCCCTCCCTACTTCATGCTCAGGTTTCTGCCCCAGAGGAGGGAGATACTTGAAGGCATGCTCGGTGCCGACGTCATAGGGTTTCATACCCAGCACTACGTTCAGAACTTTCAGGAGTGTGCAAGGGAGATACTGGGTGCCTTCTACGATGACAGTGCGGTGTACTGGAACGGGAGGAAGATAAAGGTAAAGGCTGTTCCCGTGGGTATAGACACGGACAGGTGGGAGAGGTTGATAAGGGAGCCCAAAGTGATAAAGTACGCGAGGAACCTCAGGAAGAAGCTCAGCGTTGAATACGTGGGCATAGGGGTGGACAGGCTTGACTACACCAAGGGACTGGAGGAGAAGTTCAGGGGCATAGGCAGGTTCTTTGAGAAGTACCCCTCCTTCAGGGGCAAGGTTTCCTTCATACAGATCGCAGCTCCGACGAGGACAAAGCTGGAGGACTACATGGACATAAAGAGGAAGACCGACGAGATAGTGGGCATGATTGAGGGGAAGTTCGGAGAGCCTGGCTGGGTGCCCATATACTACTACTACAAGAACTACGGGGACGAGAGGCTCGCTTCTCTTTATTCAATGGCCGACTTCGCTCTCGTTACGCCTGTCATAGACGGGCTTAACCTTGTGTCCAAAGAGTACGTCGTTACCAAGAAGGACTACGATGGTGCCCTCGTGCTGAGTGAGTTTGCCGGTGTAAGCATGCAGTTAAGGGAGGGGTCCCTTATAGTGAACCCCTTTGACGAAGAGGCTATAGCCGAGTCCATATACATGGCTCTCAAGATGGGTAAGAGGGAGAAGCGGGAACGCATGAAAGCCCTCAGAGATAAAGTAGTTAAAGAAGACGTTCACTGGTGGCTCAGGAACTTCTTAGAGGATGTACCTGCTTAACTCCTCGTCCTTGACTATTCCCTCAAGCTTTGCCCTCACGAACTTGCTGTCAATTATTATGTGCTGACCGCTCATATCGGGTGCGTTGAAGGATATGTCTTCCAGAAGTCTCTCCATGACCGTGTGGAGCCTCCTCGCACCTATGTTCTCAGTCCTGTTGTTGGCGTCCTCCGATATGCGGGCTATCTCCTCTATGGCGTCCTCGGTGAACTCTATCTCAACCCCCTCCGTCTTAAGGAGCTCTATGTACTGCTTGGTGAGGGCGTTTTCGGGTTCGGTGAGTATTTTTACGAAGTCCTCTTTGGTCAGAGGCTTGAGCTCAACCCTTATGGGGAACCTGCCCTGGAGCTCTGGTATCAGGTCTGAGGGTTTTGCCATATGAAAGGCTCCAGCCCCTATAAAGAGTATGTGGTCTGTCTTCACAGCTCCGTACTTGGTGTTCACGGTTGTTCCCTCAAGTATGGGTAGGAGGTCTCTCTGAACTCCCTCCCTTGATACGCCGGGTCCTGTGCCCGGCGTCTTTACAGCTATCTTATCTATCTCGTCTATGAAGATTATTCCAAAGTTCTCAGCCCTGAAGACCGCCTCCCGTGCCACCTCCTCCATATCTATCAGCTTTTCAGCCTCCTCCTGCTCAAGCACGTGGAGAGCCTCCTTGACCCTGAGTTTTCTCCGTTTTTTGGAGGGCATGAGGTTTGAGAACATCTCCCTGAGCTGGTTCTCCAGCTCCTCAAAACCGGGAGGTCCCGCTATACCGACCATAGGAACCGCCTTCTCCTGAACGTCTATCTCTATGACCTTCTCGTCCAGCTCTCCCCTCCTGAGTTTCTCTCTCAGCTCCTCTCTCTTGCCTGCATCCTGAGACTCTCTTATCCCGAAGCTTGTGAACTGCTGGGGCACGAGGTAGTCCAGTATCCTCTCCTCAGCGAGCTTCCTCGCCCTCTCCCTGACCCTTTCAACCTTCTCCCTCTTTACCATCTGGTAGGAGACCTCTGCGAGCTCCCTGACCATTGACTCCACGTCCCTTCCGACGTAGCCGACCTCCGTGTACTTGGTTGCCTCCACCTTAACGAAGGGAGCCTTTATGAGACCTGCCAGCCTCCTCGCTATCTCAGTCTTGCCCACACCCGTGGGTCCTATCATGAGTATGTTCTTGGGGGCTACCTCATCCCTTATGTACTCGGGGAGCTTCTGCCTCCTCCACCTGTTCCTGAGGGCTATAGCCACAGCCTTCTTGGCTTCTTCCTGCCCTACTACGAACTTGTTGAGCTCTTCAACGGTTCTCTTGGGGGTGAGCTCCTCCAAGAGCTCAGAAAGCTGGCTCGTCATCTCCAAATCCTCTCCTGGTCAGCTCCTTGGGGGTGTTCTTAACAACCTCTTCAAGGAAGTTGTCTATGTCATCGGGGAACTTCTCAAAGTCGGGTGCAACGGGGAAAAACTTCTTAACCACCTCAACGGGAGGGTTCCCGTATCCTATCGCCGGGAGTATCCTCTTAGCTCCCCTGCGCGCAGCCTCCCTGTAAGCTATCTTGTAGCCCTCTCTGAAGGCTGTCTCTATGTCCTTGAACCTCTCTATCTCGTCTCCAAGCTCGTAGAGTACTATGTCGTAGGTGGTCTTCCTGAACCTCTCCCAGTCCTTTATACCCACTATGTAGTTCTTCCCAGACCACTGCTTGAGCTCCACGGACTTAAGGTTGCCGAGCTTGAAGGACAGTATGTAGTAGTCTATGAGCTGTCTGTCCGCATAGATGTCAAGGAAGAAAAAGAACTCCATAACGCCTCCTGTTAGGATTAATAATATAATCCAGAAATTTGATACCCGTGAATTTTTGCTATAATGTATTCTCCCGTGGAGGACCTAATGAACGAATTTGAAAAACTCCTGAGTGAAGCCCTCCCCCAAGAAGAAAGCTTCAAAAAGGGAAAGATAGTTACCGGTAGGGTTATAAAGATTGATGACCGGTACGTTTACGTTGACATAGGTTACAAGGTTGAGGGTGTCATACCCAGAGAGGAAGTCGGTGAGGATATAAAGGAAGGGGACGAGATACAGGCTGTAATAGTGAAGATATCACCGCGCCTGGACTACCCGAGGCTTTCTTACAGGATAATATCCCAGCAGAAGGGGCTTGAGGAGCTTCAGAAGGTTCACGCCGAAGGGCGTGATGTTGTGGGAACAGTTGAGAAGAAGACGAAGGGCGGTTTTATAGTTGACATAGAGGGTGTAAAGGCTTTCCTGCCTGCGAGCGAGGCTGGTAAGAAGCTCAGCGTTGGAAAGCCCGTGAGGGTAAAGGTAATAGAGATCAGCCTCCAGAAGGATAGGCCGAGGGTCATAGTGTCCCACAGGGCTTACCTTGAGGAAGAGAGGGAGAAGAGGAAGCAGGAGCTTCTCAAGAAGCTGGACAGGGGTGATGTGGTTGAAGGAAGGGTCGTAAAGATAGACCCCAACAAGGGCATCACCCTGATAGTGGAGGGTGTCGTTAGGGCTTTCCTACCCAAGGAAGAGCTGTCCTGGGGAAGAGACAAGAACCCCTTCAACTACGCAGAGGTGGACGAGACCATAAAGGTTAAGGTCAAGAAGAAGAGCAAAGACAAGGACTTCCTCATAGTGTCTCTTAGAGAGCTGAAGGAGAACCCCTGGGACAAGTTCACCAGGGAGCACAAGGTCGGTGACGTTATAGAGGCTAAGGTATTGCAGGTCGTTCCAAAGGGTGTGGTTCTTGACCTGGAGGAAGGTCTTGAAGGGTTCGTTCCCCTGGAGGAGGTTAGCTGGAACGGGGACGTGCCCGAAAAGGGAACGAGCGTTAAGGCTAAGGTTCTCAGGATAGAGCCCAAGAGGAAGAGGGTCATACTCAGCATAAGGCAGGCGCTCCCGAAACCGTGGGAGGAGTTCCTTGAGAAGAACCCTGTGGGTTCAAAGATAACCGCGAAGGTTGAGAAGATAGAGGGTAGCAGGGCTATAGTTGATCTCGGCGATGAAAAGGTGAAGGGTGTAGTCCACAGGAGTGACCTCTCCTGGACTAAGCCCAAGAGGGTTGAGGAGGTGCTTCAGGAGGGTGAGGAGAGAGAGTTTGTCGTGCTCGGCACCGAAGGTAAGTATATAAAGCTCGGCGTGAAACAGCTCACCCCAAATCCCTGGGAGATAATTCAGGAGAAGTACAGCGTTGGAGACGTATTAACCTTGCCCAGCAAAGAGGTTATGCCCTTCGGAGCCTTCCTTGAGCTGCCCGAAGGTGTGGAGGGTCTGCTTCCCTTCTCAGAGGTGCCCAAGGACGTGAAGCTTGAGCCCGGACAGGAGTACGAGGTGAAGATAATTGATCTAAACCCGAAGGAGGGCAAGATAACTTTCTCCATCAAGGCTCTGCGAGGAGAGGAAGAGAAGTCTGAAGAAGCTACCTCTTACGAGGAAGAAGTTTCAACGGCGGGCTTCAAGCTAGGGGACATTCTTAAGAAAAAGTGGAAGATGTAATGCCGGAGCTCTGGTATGACTAAGAAGGACATAGCGAGCCTCATATACGGAAGATGTGAAGAGGAGTTTGAGACAACCAAGAAGGAGATATACCAGATAGTTTCAGAGGTCTTTGAGATCATAGAGGAGACCCTCAAGAACGGCGAGAAAGTCCAGATATCTGGATTTGGCACCTTTTTGGTTAAAACCAGGAAGGGTAAGATAGGCAGGAATCCCAGAACCGGGGAGGAGGTTCCCGTCCCTGACAGGAAGGTCATCGTTTTTAAACCGAGCAAGAAACTCCTTGAACTGGTAGAGCTCAAACTCAAGAAAGTATAATTAATACTTGACGGGGTGTAGCGCAGGTGGCAGCGCGCTGGCATGGGGGGCCAGAGGTCCCGGGTTCAAGTCCCGGCACCCCGATTTGAAAGCATAACAAGGAGGTGGAGATATGGTAATAGAGCTTCAACCTGTGGAAGTTGACATTGAGCCCCTCGTGACCCGGGTATTCCTGAAGTCAATTGACCTGCTTGGTGGACTTCAGAAGCTTGCAGAGTTCAAGACGCTCACGTGGTTGCCATCGCTTGCGAGGGCTTCCTTTGCAATAGTCCTCAGGGAGGAGTACCTTAAGACCGAGGAGGAGATAGCCGAGATAGTTGGTCTGACGAGACAGACAGTAAGGAACATACTCAGGGCTGACCCAGAGCTCGCCATGTACAAGATACAGCACATAGACGAGCTTACCCAGGAGGAGAAGAAGGAGCTCAGGGTTCATACCGCTGGAGGCATAGCCAAGTTAGCCTACAAGCTCGTGAAAGAAGGGCACGAAGAGCCCAAGATATTCCTTGAGTACTGCACCCAAGCTGCCGTTGCCCTTGACATACCTTGGGCTTACATGGTTCTCAAGAGGATAAAGGGAACGGACTTCCCCATACATTCTGCAGAGGACATCAGGGAGAAGCTGTCGGGCGTTATGATAAAAGGTAGAAAGGCAGAGGAGGTAGTTGAAGAGCTGGAATATCCGATAAAGAACCCGGCTGAGCTCTTACACAAGATAAAGGAAAACCTGAAGATGCACGGAATAGAATGAGTTTATGCGCTATGTCGCTTTACTCCTTCTCCTCTTGCTCTCCCTTTACTTTCTCATTCTCAAGCCCTACATGGTCTCCAGGCGTATCCATTACGACCTTGAGGGACTCAGCTTTGGCTTTAAACCGCTTCACCTTAAAGTAAAACTCTTCTATCTTTACCTGCCCTCAAAGGGCAGGTACTTCTTCATAAACCTCTCAAACCTATCCTTTGAGGTTAGGGATAAGCCCTACCTATCCATCGGTGAGGGGAGTGCTATCCTCGTTGAATCGGAAGTTGTCAGGAAAAAAACTAAAGGGGGCAGTCCGCCAGCCTTTCTGATACCAGAGTTTCTGAAGGACGTGGAACTTGACGTGGGCAGATTTCTCTTCACCTACGTGGGTGCCAAAAACGTTAATGTCCTTGCTGAAGACCTGTCCCTGAAAGAACGTCTCCTGAAGGGACATCTGACCGTGGACGCGGACGGGCTATCTCTCAAGGTTGACGTAGAACGGGTTGAGCTCCTTGAACAGTCTATAAGGGTTGAATCCCTGAGAGTGTCCTCTGAGCTCTTTGAGCTGTATCTTAAGGGGTTTCTAAAGGAGGGCAGACCGACGGCTGTTTTTGATATAGACGGCAGGCTCAGAGAGCTTGACTTTCCAAGCGTGCGCCTTTCCCCGGTCAGGGTGAAGGGTAGTGGAAGGGCAGACTACAGGCGACTTGAGGTCAGGTTGAAGGCTAAGATGGAGAGGCTTGAGCTCAAGGGCAGAAAGACTTTTTCGGACTTAAAAGCCTCGGGACTTCTGGAGCTTGAGGTAGGAGGCGGTCTCACCCTGAGGGGTAGCCTTGGAAGTCCTGTTCTTGAGGGGGATTACAGCCTTGAGCTACTACCGAAGAGGGTTTTGAGACTTAAAGTTAAACGTTTCCCCGTGGATTCGGAACTCCTCGGAATAGAACCTTTTTTCTTTACATGGGTTGGGGGCAGCCTTGAGCTTGATATGGACAGGAGGAGTTTGCTCCTCTTCGCCTCATCTGAGGGCGCCGGGGTGGAGCAGTTGGGTTTGAACAGGACAGACCTCGCCTTGAAGTACAACTACGGGCTCGGTGAGGGTAGCTTTGAGCTCGCCCTCTGGAACCCTGCGGAGATCCACCTCAGCGGTAGCCTGAAAGGGGGGAGTTTCAGGAGCCTCGTATCTCTGAAAGACTTCCTCCTGGTTCAGGGAGGACTCTCAGCCTTCGTCTCCTACGAGGGGAGCGTAGCCCGTGAGGAGGAGCTTGCCGTAAGAGGTCATGGTGAACTTGAAGACGTCTTCTACAGAGACCTGTTCCTGGGAAAACTGGGTTACAGGCTCTCTCTTCTGGGAAAGGCTATATCCCTTGAGTACGGAAGCGATGGGCTGAAGGGAACCCTGAAGGGAACCTTGGGAGGTAGTCTCCTGTCAATAACGGAGTTCAGGGAGTTTAGAAGGGAGCTTAAAGGTTACGAGGTCACCCTTAGGGAGGGAAGCCTTGAGTTCGCCTCCAGTGGGAATAGCTTCACGGTGGCTTTGAACCTTAAGGATGCTTCCCTGAGGAAGGATGCCATGATCGTGCCCTTCAAGGGCGCTTTAAGGCTCTCCAGACGAGGAGGTCTTGAGGGCAGTTTTATCCTGAACTCCAGAGGGATTACCCTTGGGGAGAGGGTCTTTAACAACGTCTTTTCCCTGACAGGGAGGTTGGACTCCGAGGGCGTGAAGGGGAGTTACGGCGTTGATGACTGGCTCAAAGGTTCTTACTCCGTGAGTTTTAAGGATACGCTTGTGAGGTCTTCAGGAAGGGTAAGGCACAAACTCCTGAACGCGGACTATATCTTTGAAGGCAACCCTGATAAAGGCTTCCTTAAGGCAGACCTTGACACCTCCTTTGGTGGTGAGGTTGTAAAGACCGAGCTGCAAGCTCGGTACTTTAAGGAAGACTACGAACTCACGCTCTCTCCTTTCCTCTACAGGTATAGGGTTTCGGAGTTTAAGTTCGGTGGGCTCAAGGTGAGAGGTAACCTGGAGGGCGGGAGTATAGAGTTCGGGGACGCTTCACTCCTCATACTCGGCAGACCGGTGGTGTCCGTGAGACAGAAAGAGGGAACTTTCAGCATTAAAGAGGGCTCTGTGAGCCTCTCCTTCACCTCTTCAGGTGCTCTTATAGGAAATACGGAGCTCCTCTACGATAGGGAGGGCGGGCTGAGTTTGCATTCTGAGGGTAAGGTGAACCTGGACTCCCTGTCCTTCTTCATAGCCACGCCCGTGGGCGGCAAGGCGGGAGGTCTCCTGACTTACGACCTGTCTTACAGAGGGGGAGACCTGTCTCTGAACCTGAAGAACGAAGGGAGGGTCGTAACCTTCTCCCGGTACTTTGCCTATCCGATGGACGCCTGGATTGAGCTCAGGGCTCTCGGCAGAAGCCTCTCAGCCTTCCTGACCCTCTGGAGGGGTGAATCCGGAATGTCTGCAAACGTGGGCTCCAACGACCTGAGGAATTACTACGTCTACGTGGTTTCAAGGGACCTCCCGGTGGCTTACAGAACCCAAAATTTTTCCCTTAAGGTTGATGTTAGCTCTGAGGGATGGGTGAACGTGTCCGATCTGTCCAAGGTCTCCCTCAGCCTGGACATGCTTCTCTCCGGTGAAGTTGAGGTGATTAAACCTCCCGGAGGAGGTGGAAAAAGAAGGGAGCCAGGAAAGGATGCTACCGTTGAGGTGGAGCTTGACGTCAGGTTTGACACCCTAAAACCTATAAGGCTTACACTACCTGAGGGGTACGTTTACGTCAAGGTCAGGGGCTGGGTAGGTGGGAGTGCGAAAGACCCGGAGTATGCAGTCAGCGTTGAGTTCCTTTCCGGGGAGCTCACCTACTTCGGCAGGCGTTTCTTCGTCAGAGGAGGAACGGTGGACGTCCTGAAGGAGAAAGAGCTTGAGGAAAAGAGGATAGACATATCCCTCGTAAACCCCTCCGAGGACATGAGCATATTCATAAACCTGAGGGGGGAGCTGGAAGACCCTCAACTCGTTGTGTGGTCTGAACCGCCGAGGAGCACCCAGGAGATACTGACCAAGCTCGTCATAGGGAGCACCGCCGAGGGGCTCATACCGGTGGCAAAAACCCTCTTCAAGCAGCTGGGATACATAGGCAACGTCAGGAGCGGTCTCGCGAGCCTCTTGGGCGTTGACATCACCCTCTCAACCCAGACAGGCACTCAGGGGGAGATAGGCATAAACGTGAACATAAAGAAGAAGATAGCCAAAGCCCTCTCCATAGAATACCAGCAGAGCACCCTTAAAGACCCGAGGGCTACCTACTACGGCGGTAGTATAAAGCTCCACGGCGGAACTTACTTCTACGGACGGATATTTGCAGACAACACCTCGGAGATAAAATTAAGGTTTATAAGGAAGTTTGATTTCTGAAATGGAAAACAGAAGAAAGCTCTTGGAGTTCATAGAAGGTCTCCTGAGCAACAACGGGCTTAAGCTCAGGCGTGGGTTCGGGATAGGGCTTTACCTCTACAATCAGCTCAAAGATAACGCACCACCCTACGTTCTTGAGAACCTCCAGCTCTTTGACAGGATGCCCTTTGAGAAGCGGAAGCTCTCCTCCTTGACTGAAAGATTTCTTGAGAGCTCTGAAACCGAACCAAAGAGGACGAAGGGAGGTCAGAGAGAGCTAAAGGACTTTCTCCTGCCGTGGACAAGCTTAAGTTTTAGAGAGCAAGAGTAAAGGTCTGAAGGCGCTCGGCATATCCACCTGATAGATGCCCTCTCTTCTTTCCGCTCAGGTACGAGGACAGACGACCTCTCTCTTCCTGAGGCTCGCCAAGGTCGGTGAGAAGGTGGTTCTGAAGCTCAGGGTTAAGGAGGTTAGGAGGGTAAACGATGGCAGGTACACCGTTGAGGTCGTGTGCACAGACGGCAACGACGAGGTAAAGCTCAAGTTCAGGTTCAAGAAGAACGACTTCGTCTTCGCCCTCTACAGGAAGGGAAGCGACGTTGTGGTTCAGGGAAAGCTAAAGTCCTTCAACAGGGAGAAGTACATAGTCCATCCCGAGCTCCTCAAGGCGGGAGAGTACGGGGAGATATTTCCAATATATTATGTGAGGACGAAGGGGGAGGTCACGAGCATATCCTCAAAGACCAGACAGAACAGGATAAGGAATGCCCTGAGGAAGACCGTGCAGAAGACGGCACCCTACCTTCCCGAGTACCTCCCTGAGTCCCTGAGGAGGAAGTACGGCTTCCCTGAGGTGGACGAGACCGTTGAGCTACTGCACATACCAAAGGGAGTTGACCTTAAGAGTCTGAATAGCTTTTCGGATCCTTACCACAGGAGGGCTATATACGATGACCTCTTCCTGTTCCAGCTGTCCCTGCTGCTTAAGAAGAAGGAGACGGAGCTTGAGAACTCCCCGAAGATAGAGGTTCCTGTGGACAGGTTCATAGCAGAGTTTCAGAGTAAGCTGAGCTTCAAACTTACCGGCGCACAGCTCAGGGTTCTGAGGGAGATACTTACAGACATGGGGAGAGAACACCCCATGAACAGGCTCCTACAGGGGGACGTGGGGAGCGGAAAGACGGTCGTAGCTATAGGGGCTGCCCTCGCTGCGGTTAAGAAGGGCTATCAGGTGGCTGTGATGGTGCCCACCGAGATACTCGCCCACCAGCACTACAGGAAGTTTAAGGAGTTCTTTGAGAAGGAAGGCGTGGAGGTTGGGTTGCTCACGGGTAGCCTGACGCCTTCTCAGAAGAAGAGCGCTTACAGGCACATAAAGGAAGGGAACATTAAGGTGGTTGTGGGAACCCATGCCCTCATACAGGAGAGGCTTGAGTTCAACAGGCTGGGTCTCGTGGTAATAGACGAACAGCACAGATTCGGGGTCATGCAAAGGAAACTTCTCCTTGAAAAGGGAGGGGGTCTATACCCTCACTGTCTCGTAATGAGTGCCACACCCATACCGAGGACGCTCGCCCTTTCAGTTTATGGAGACCTTGACATATCAGTGATAGACGAGCTACCGCCGGGCAGGAAAGAGGTAAGAACCTTACTTCTCTACGAAAGCGAAAGGGACAAGCTCCTACAGGCTATAAACAGAGAGCTATCTTTAGGCAACAAGGTTTACGTAATATACCCCCTGATAGAGGAGTCTGACAGGGTTGAGCTTAAGGCTGCCACCGAAGAGTACGAGAAGTGGAAGAGCCTCCTTCCGGATAGAAACGTTCTCCTGTTGCACGGCAGGATGAGCGACGGCGAGAAACAGGAGGTTATGGAGAGGTTCAAGGAGGAAGGTGACGTTCTCGTGTCAACGACCGTTATAGAGGTTGGTATAGACGTGCCGGAGGCTACCCTCATGGTGATTGAGGACGCCCACAGGTTCGGTCTTTCCCAATTGCACCAGTTGAGGGGCAGGGTAGGCAGGTCTGATAGACCCTCCTACTGCTACCTCGTGGTTCCAGACGACCTTAAGAGGGGCGACATTGACGCCCTTAAGAGGCTCAAAGTTCTCGTGAGAACCAACGACGGCTTTGAGGTGGCTGAGATGGACATGAAGCTGAGAGGTCCCGGAGAGCTGCTCGGTGTATCCCAGTCTGGATACTTCGGATTCAACGTTGCCAACCTTGCCAGGTCTCACGACAGGGCTGTGCTGCAGAACGCGAGGGAAGACGCCCAATCACTCCTTGAGGAAGACCCCCGCCTTGACGGGCACCCAGACCTTAAAGAGCTCCTCCTGTACAGGTACGGGGACAAACTTGACCTGAGTTATATAGCCTGAGGCGTTAACCTAACGCCTGCTCTTGGAACCTCAGCCAGCCTTGAAGGGCGGCACACTTACATCTTCAAAGAGTGGGTTGACCTCCCTGCCCGCTATCCGGGAGAGTTCCTCGTTCAGACTCTCAAGGGAGCTCCTTACAAAGGACTCCTCCACGAAGGACACTTCACCCGAAGGGTCTATCAGGTAAAGGGTAGGTACGACCTGCACGTCGTACTCTATAGAGACCCTGTACTCGGGGTCATCGCTCACCTGGGTAAAGGACAAGCCATACTCCCTCATGAAGTTCAGCGTGTCGGCACAGTTGTCCTGAGAAACTCCCACAAAGCTAACAGCATCCCCGTAATACTTGTAAAGCTTTTCTATAAAGGGGAGCGTCAGCTGGCAGGTGGGACAGCTCACCTTATAGAACACCAGGAGCCTGTAACCTTCCATGGAAGCTGTGCTCAGGCTTCCCTCGGGACAGACCTTCAAACTGAAGTCCGGCGCTTTATCTCCAGCTTTCAGGGGCATGTCCTTCCCTCCTCTATATCCGACCCAGAAGCATAAGCTGCTTCAGGGTATTCTTGTAAGCTCTCTGGATCTCTTCCGCCGCCTTTTTAACGTCCTCAAAGCCAAGTATACCGGCGGATATGGCCAAGTTCCTGCACCCAGCCTTTACAACCTCCTCCACCCTGTAGGGCATTATTCCTCCTATGCAGACTATGGGCTTTTCGGATATACGCACAGCCTCTCTGAGGGCTTCAACTCCGACGAGCTCGTAGCTCTCTTTCGTAGTGGTCGGGTATATGGAACCGAACCCTATGTAATCCACGGGTAAGTTCTGGGCTTTTCTGAGCTCCTCCAGACTATTTGCGGTGTAGCCTATGTAGAGCTTGTCACCCACAACCTTCCTTACTGCCTCCGGAGGCAGGTCTTCCTTCCCAACGTGGACACCGTCGGCTTCCACGGCAAGTGCGAGGTCAGCCCTGTCGTTCACCACGAGGTCAGCCCCGTACTTCTTAGTGAGCTCTCTCAGCTTGAGAAGTTCCTCGTACATCTCTTTGGTGTTCTTATTCTTGAACCTGTACTGGACGGCGGTAACGCCTCCTTTGAGAGCTTCCTCAACGGTGGGCAGGAACTCCCTTCCTTTGAAGTACTTGTCGTCGGTTATCAAATATATGGTAAGGTTCATTTCTGCCTCCTTTTATGGCGGAGAGGGAGGGATTCGAACCCTCGGAGCGGGAGGACCCGCCCAACGCCTTAGCAGGGCGCCGCCTTAGGCCGCTCGGCCACCTCTCCTGAGTCTTAAAATTATATACCACATGAATATCTTTGACAGATACCTGCTTCTCAACTTCCTGAAGGTGTTTTCGGCGATCAGCTTCGTGTCCGTAGGACTCATCGTTCTTTACAGCCTGACCGACTTCCTCCTCGGTTTTAAGGAGACGAACTTGGAGGTGGGGTTGAAGTATACCCTCTACCTCATACCCCTTGGCTTTTATATACTCTCCTCTCTTCTCGTCAACATAGCCCTGATAGTTCTGTTCAGGAGGTTCTTCTCCAAGGGGGTTGACTTCACCGTCCAGAGTTTCGGCATATCGCCCCTGAGGTTCTCAGCGGTTTTCGTGGGCTTCACTCTGGTTCTATCCTCCCTCTTTCTGTTTTTGAACGAGAGCTTCCTGCCAGGTCTCTTCAAGAGGGTGTGGTATATAGAAAAAACTTACAAGAAGAAGCAGGAGATAGGTCGCCTCGTGGAGAGGCTCTGGTTCGTTAAGAAGACGAGCTTCGGAAAGTACTACGTTTACATAGGGAGCCTTGACGTGACGAGCGGAAAGTTCGCCGGGCTTTTCATGTTGAGGGTGTCCTCGGAGGGTAAGGTGAAGGAGGTTGTGGAAGGTAAGAGCGGGAGGTGGAGCGGGAACGTTATATACGTGGATAGGGGCTCAGCCTATAATTTCGGAGAGGGCTACTTCGTACGTGAGTTGAAGGAGTTTTCCCTGAGCGCCGAGATAGGTATATCGGAGATAGGTCTCTTTGCGGAGAAGATACAGCACGTCAAGTCCTCATCACTCATAAATCTGTATCTTAAGGGTGGCAAGCTCGGTCTGGACACCGACCGATACATATCGGAAGTCCTGTACAGGGGAGGCATGTCCATGCTTCCGTTGGTCGTTTTACTGCCTCTGCTCAGAGACCTGTTCAGGTACAGAAGCTTAAGGGCTGGCATGCTGTCCTTCCTCGTGCACCTCGTCGTTGGGTGGATGGTGGCTGTCAGCCCGAAGCTCCTGGCGGACAAAGCGAACCTGTCCCCGGGCTACGCCCTGATAGCTTACTCCCTCTTGGTACCCTACCTATTAAAAGGAGTATACGATCTTCGCAAAGGTTTCAGGCTCTAAGCTGGCGCCCCCTACGAGGAAGCCCTCTACCTCGGAGTGCTTCATGAACTCCCCAGCGTTCGTGGGCTTCACGCTTCCACCGTAGAGGATCCTCGTCTTTCCTCCGTTCTCTGGGTTTAACTTCTTCAGAAGTTCCTTTATGAACCTATGAACGCTAACAGCGTCTTCAGGCGTCGCAAGGACACCGGTTCCTATAGCCCACACGGGCTCGTAGGCTATGTCTAAGCTGTCTGTGTACTTTTCAATACCGGAGAGGGCAAGCTTTATCTGCGTTTCTATCACCTTGAAGGTCATACCCGCCTCTCTGTCCTCCAGCTTCTCTCCCACACAGAGGATAGGTCTTATACCTTCCTCAAGGCAGGCAACGAGCTTTCTGTTTATGAGCTCGTCGTCCTCACAGAATAGGTGCCTTCTCTCGGAGTGCCCCACTATCACATACTCGCACCCCACCTCCTTGAGCATGGGTATGGATACCTCCCCTGTGAAGGCGCCCTTCTCTTCGTGGTGGCAGTTCTGGGCACCCAGTTTGACCCCGCTGCCCTCAAGGAGCTTTCCCGCAACGTACAGCGATGTGAAGGGAGGACAGATAAGGATCTCTCTGCTCTCCGGGTGTTCAACGAGCCTTAGAAAAGCCCTGATGTACTCTTCTGTTTCGCTCACGGTCTTGTGCATCTTCCAGTTAGCCGCTATCAACCTCATGGGGAGAATTTTACTATGATAGACAGAGATGAGAAAGCTCGGGCTCCTGGAAGCTACCTCCATAGGCGTGGGGACTATGATAGGGGCGGGTATATTTTCAATCCTCGGCGTAGGAGCGCAGATATGCGGTAGGAACTTCCCCCTCGCCTTCTTCTTGGCGGCTCTCTTAGCCTACCTGATAGCCTACTCGTACGCTAAGCTGAGCTCAACCTTCGTCTCAAATGCGGGACCTATAGAGTTCGTGGTGAGGGGTATGGGGGACAACGTCCTGACCGGGAGCCTCGCCGTACTTTTGTGGTTCAGCTATGTGGTCTCTCTATCCCTGTTTGTGAAAGCCTTCGGAGGATACTTCTTAGCCCTGATCGGGGCTGATATAACCGGTGTAATACTTTCCCTTGTGGAGTTGGGTGTTATCTCCTTCTTTACAGCACTAAACTTCTTCGGTTCAAAGGCTGTGGGGAGAGCAGAGTTCTGGATAGTTATGGTAAAGGTTTCAATACTCCTGGTCTTCGTCCTGCTGGGTGTATGGAGTGTAAACCCTGAATATGTGACACCCTTGCTTGAGCCCGAAGCTGTAAAGAGCACGGTATACGCATCAACGGTGCTCTTTTTAACCTACATGGGGTTCGGACTCATAACGAACGCCTCTGAAAACATAGAAGACCCTGAGAGGAATGTTCCAAGGGCTATATACCTGAGCCTCGCTGTGGTAGCCTTCATATATATCTCCGTTTCCCTCACCGCTCTGGGCAATCTGGGTGCAGACGGGCTCATAGCGGCTAAGGAGTATGCCCTTGCTGAGGCGGCGAGACCATTTCTCGGGAGCTCTGGCTTCGTGCTCGTCTCTCTTGGAGCTTTGTTCTCTACAGCCTCGGCTATAAACGCCACCCTTTACGGCGGTGCCAACGTCTCCTACGCTCTAGCCAAGGAGGGGAAGCTACCCGACATATTTGAGAGAAAGGTCTGGTTCAGAGCTCCGGAGGGACTCTACATCACAGCAGCGCTAAGCTTTACCTTCGCTCTTCTCTTTGACCTCAGCGGTATAGCGAACATCATCAGCACAGTCTTTCTGGTAATTTACGTATTCGTTCTCCTATCCCATTACAGGCTTGCAGACCTCACGGGCGGAAACAGGCTCCTGATAATTTTCAGCCTCATGGTAATCCTTGCGGTTCTTGCGACGATAATGTTTTATCAGTGGGGCAGCAACAGAGCCTCTTTTTACACTATACTTGGGGTGGTAGCGGGGGCTATGCTTCTTGAAGCCTTTTACAGAAAGCTTAGCGGACGTGAGATTACGGAGAGGGGGTGAGCCATGGCTGTGGATAGCGCTGTCAGGGCACCGGAGGTAGAGATCGATGGAGTCCTCCTTGAGAGGGCGAGAAAGGAGGGTAAGGCGATAGTGCTCTATCCCACCCTGAAGTTCAGCTGTCTTATAGCGAAGAGGTTTAAGGCTGAGCTGAGGGAGAGCGTGGAGGACTACGATGTGAAGAAGAGCATAGGGGGCGTTCCCGTCTTTATTAAGTTTAGGGCTGTGGGATCAAGGTTCTGTGGCGGAGACAGGGGGTTTGAGGAGGTGGACTTCCCCGTCCTTGAGCCCGAGAGGTTCATGCCACGGTGGATAAGGGTGTATTCCGACCTGAGCGGCGAGTTCGGCTACAAATAGAGCCTACCTGCTTCCCGGTCTGAAGGACTTCACCTTGTCCTCGTGGGTATCTATGAAGGCTCCTCCTATAAGGTCTATGCAGTAGGGTATGGCGGGAAACACGGCGTTCAGGCAGAGCCTTATGGACTGGGGCTTTCCGGGAAGATTCACTATCAGGCAGCTGCCCCTGATGCCTGCCGTCTGCCTTGAGAGTATGGCTGTGGGTACCTGTTCAAGGGAGACCTTCCTCATGAGCTCTCCAAAGCCCGGCAGCATCTTTTCACAGACGGACTCCGTAGCCTCCGGTGTTACGTCCCTGGGTGCGGGTCCCGTTCCTCCTGTGGTGAGTATAAGGCTACACTTCAGCTCGTCTGCGAGCTCCCTAAAGGTCTTCTCTATGAGTTCCCTCTCGTCGGGCACCACCCTGTACTCAACCCTGAAGGGGGTCTTTATAACCTCCTTGAGGTAATCTATGATAGCCTTTCCGCTTATGTCCTCGTACTCTCCCCTGCTCGCTCTATCCGAAACCGTTACTACACCTATTACAGCTTCCATGAAGGATATTTTAATCAGGGTTCAACCACAACGCAGTGATATTTGTCTATGTATACCGGAATAGCGTCCTCCACTTCCTTAAGGGAGACAGCCTTTATCCTATCTGGGTACTCCTCATCGGTTCTCCAGCCAAGCCCCATAACCTCGTAGAAGCCCAGATACCAAGCCTGCCTTATCCTCGTCTGGTGGTCAAGGAGGAAGTCTCCCACTATCTTGTTCTTGGCTATCTCTACCTCTTCCTCTGTAAGTCCAGGTTCTTTCACTATGGCTATCAGGTCTCTGAGGGCGTTTTCTTTCTTCTGGGGAGAGGTGCCTATGTAAGCGAAGAGACGGGGTGCGGAGTGTCTCGTGGGGTAAAAGGCATAGGTTGCGTAAGCGTAGCCTTTTTTCTCCCTGAGCTCAACGAAGAGCTTTGAGGTCATGCCGTCCCCGAGGGCACTCGCGAGAACCTTGAAGGTGTAGTAGTCTTTGGTTCCCTTCTTAGGTGCGTTGAAGGCACAGAGTATCGTAGCCTGTGTGCCTTCCCTCTTGACCCTGAGCACCTTCTCCTCTTCTATGGGGAACTCTCTCTCCTCAATGTCAAGGGCACCCGGTTCTATATCACCGAAGGTTTCCTCCAGGAGCTTAAGGGCTCTACCTGCTGGCACGTCTCCAACGAAAGAGACAACGATGTTACCTCCCTTCCTTATCTCTTCCAACCTGCGGAGCAGGTTCTCTCTGGTTATAGATGAAACGTCTTCTTCCGTTCCGAGGGGTGTGGTCTCGTAGGGAGTCCCTCTGTAGGTAAGCCTCCTGAGGTGTTCCATGGCGAACTCCATGCCCATTTCCCGCTTGGAGCGGATAGCAACTATCGTATTCCCCTTTTCCCTTTCTAAGTCTTCTTCCTTCAGGAGGGGTCTCTTGAGCACGTCCCTGACCACTGCGAGAGCCTCCTCCAGGTTGTCAGTCTTCGTTGAAAAGCCCAGCTCAGAGAAGTCATCACCCGAGGAGGTGTATATGTAACCTCCGTAGCTCTCAAAGGGTAGGGATACCTCATAGGAGGAAGGGTAATTCTCCGATCCCTTGAGGAGGAGCGTGAAGAGTAGATGCGTCTCACCCTTCAACTTCTCCCCGTTCTGACCTCCCCTGAAGAAAACAACTAAGGAGGCTATGCCCTTTCCCTTGGTCTCTTTGACTATAAGTTTAACCCCGTTGGACAGACTCTTTTCAACCACCCTGAAACCTCCAGCGAAGGATACGGACGCTATCAGAACAGCTAAGAGTAGCTTAATCACTCCTTCTCCTTCTCAACCTTCACCTTGTAACCTTCTTTGCCGGCGTAGTAGCCTATGGCTCCTCCGGCGACGACACCTGCACCCACGAGGGCAAGCTCAACACAGGAGGTAATTAAAAGAGATGAACCCAATAGCAGAGCAAGAACGAGCTTTCTCACCCTCATCTCACTTCTCCTCCTTTTTGGCAGGTATCATGAGAACCTCAACGTAGTTGTCCTTACTGAGGAATCTCTCGTAAGCTCTCATAACGTCAACCTTCCTAACCTTGCTCACATTCTTATCAAAGAAGCGGTAAAAGTCAAGGTCGCGGACTACCGTGTAGGAGTAGCCTATGTCGTAGGCTTCTCCCTCAACCTTCTCCTCTTCAAATATCCTTGCGCTCAATATCTTTTTCTTCGCAGCCTCCACCTGCTCATCCGTCAGTTCCTCGTAAACCTTCTTTATAAGGCTTAGAACCCTCTCCTTGACCTCCTCGTACCTGTCCGGCTCAAAGGTCACGCTTATGACGTACATGTTGTCCCTCGGTCTCCCGAGGTCTCCTGTGAAGAAGGAGTAAACGAGCCCCTTCTCCCTGAGCTCTCTGTAAAAGACGGATGTTCTTCCGCTCCCCAGGATCTCGTCCAGAACCACGAGCCCGTAGTAGTCCGTTTTCCCTATGGAGGGTGCCCACCAGCCTATTATCCAGTAAGCCTTCTGCACCCGTGGGTCTTCAATCCTCTCAAACCTTGCACCCTGCTGCTCTGGCTCTGAAGGTATCTGAACCTTTGGAACCGGTCTTCCCTCCTCCCTGCCGAAGGTCTTCAGCACCTCCTCCTCAACTTCCTTAGGGTCAACGTTGCCCACGATCACGACAGCCATGTTCCTCGGCTGGTAGAAGTTCCTGTAAAACCTGAGTAACATCTCCCTAGTGAACTTTCTTATCGTGTTCTCAAAGCCTATGACAGGGAACCTGTAAGGTGAGACCTTGTAGGCTGTCTTCTCAAAGGTTTCCCACAGGACTGTGGAGGGGTTGTCCTTTCCCCTCCTGAGCTCCTCAATAACTATCTCCTTCTCCTTCTCTATCATCTTCTCGTCAAGGAGAGCCTTCATGGTTATCTGGTACAGAACATCAAGGGCTTCTCTCCAGTAGGGTGCGGCTATCTCTATGTGATAGTAAGTGAAGTCCTTGGATGTGCCGGCGTTTATGTTGCCCCCGAGACTTTCAACGATCCTGTCCACCTCGCCGTAGGGGTACTTCTCCGAGCCGTTAAAGAGCATGTGCTCCAGAAAATGAGCCATACCCTTCTCCTCGTAATTTTCGTAAACGGAACCTACCCTGAACCACACGTGGAGCGCTACCGCCGGCGTATCTTCCCTCGGCTTCACTATAAGCTTTGCCCCGTTCGGTAGGTCTCTTATATAGAGCTCCTGAGCGAGCGCCAGACCCATAACACATACCTCCAGAATAGCGAGCAGTGTAAGAATATAACCTCTCATACCTTCGTCTCCGAAGCGAGCTTCTCCCTTACCTCCCGGGGTATGGAGACTATCTTTCCATCTTTGACCATGCAGTGTTTAGTCTTTCCCTCAGCCCTCAGCTCCCCCTCCACGCTCACCCTGTATACGAAGCTGAAGGTGAACCTGTCCACACCTTCAAGGAGGAGCTCTATATCCACGACTTCGTCGTAGAAGAGGGGTTTTTTGAAGTTGCAGCAGGCTTCCAGAAGAACAACCTCGTAGCCCCTTTCCCTTATGGAACTGTACGGTAGTCCTATACCCCTGAGGAGTTCGCCCCTTGCCTCCTCAAAGTAACGGAAGTAGTTGGAGTGGTGAACTATCCCCTGTGCGTCCGTATCGTAGAACTGGACGCGCCTCGTGTAAAGCATGTATCTATGTTACTCCACTCTTGTTGCACTCGGAGCAAACTCCGAATATCTCAAGCCTGTGATGCATAGGTTGAAAGTCGTATTCCTCGCAGACCTCGTCCTGCAGCTTCTCTATGTCCTCGTTCACGAACTCTATTATCTTCCCGCACTCAACGCAGACGAGATGGTCGTGATGAGCCTTTCCAGCCACGAACTCGTATATGGTTCTGTTGCTCAGCTTTATGACTTCCTTTATTACCCCGAACTCCTGCAATAGCTTTATAGTCCTGTATATGGTTGAGCGGGACACGCTTCTGTCGGTCTGGGTGGCTATCCAGTTCACGAGCTCCTCTACCTCAAAGTGTTTGCCGTAGCTCGCTATCAGGTCTATGAGGTTCAACCTGCTCTGGGTTATCTTCATGTTCCTGCGTTTTAGGAACTTGGTGAACTCCCTCTTTATGTCGTTGAGATTGACACTCATTGCGAAATAATATAGTTAGTCTCATTTTCATCTGCAACTACTTTTCAGCTCCACCGACGAGCTCTGAAACCCTTTCCCTCAGCTCTTTCGTTATGTCTTCGTAGCTCTTTCCTTCCGGGTGTAGGGGTTCTCCTATAACGACCCTGACCTTTACCGGTTTGGGGAACCTGTCGTATATAGACCAGGCTTCGTAAGTCCCGATCAGCCCCACGGGGACTATGGGCACCTTGAGCTCTTTGCTGAGTATGGCAACGCCCTTCTTGAACTCCATGAGCCCGCCGTCCCTCGTTCGTGCACCCTCGGGGAATATGACCACCACCTTTCCCTCCCTGAGGGCATGGGCTACCTTCTGGAGGGACTCCTTAAGGTTTCTGTTTATGTCCACCGTTATGACGTGAGCTAACCTTCCGAAGAGCCTCGCTACGGGATTTCTGAAGTAGGTCTCCTCGCCTAAGAAGTAGGTGTCCTTCGCTACCCTCTCGGGGAGCACGGAGGCGAGCACGAAGGCGTCCATGTAACTGGCGTGGTTGGGAGCCAATATGAAGGGAGGCTCGGGCAGGTTCTCTGTGCCCTCCACCTCAACCCTGTTGTACAGCTTGAAGAACGCTTTCAGAACAGCCCTGCCGATTTTGAACAGGAATGGGTGATCGGGCAGTTCGTAGGAGGGTGTTCTCTTAAGTATGTCCTCCCAGTTGGTCTCCTTGGTCTCTATACGTTCCTTTCTGCTCCTGACCAGCTCTATGAGCTCCCTAACGGTGCTGTGCTCGGAGAGCTCCTCCTCCGTTATAACCACGCCGAAGGCGTTCTCCAGGAAACTCAGCAACTCCACCTTTCCCAGGGAGTCAAGTCCAAGATCAAGCTCTATGTGGTGGGAGGGTAAAACCTCCTTTCTGGTCTCTCTGAAGAGGTAGTTCCTTATAAGATCGCCCTCGGGGGTGTTGAAGATGCTCAGGTCTTCTTTCTCTTTTGGTCTTTCTAAAGCCCTCTCGTAGAGCTCGGGCAGCATGAAGCGTTTGAGTTTGCCCAGCCTCGTCTTGGGAAGCTCAACCGGCGATAGTCTGAAGCCAACGATCCTCTTCCAGTCGGGAAGTTCCCTGTTCACTGGGTCTATAGCCTCCCACTTCAGGGTCTCTTCAAGGTTGACAACCCTCCTCTCCTTAGCCTTTTCAAGGTCTGGGTATATGAGGGCGTATAGCTTGCCTTCTCTCTCAAGGACTCCCACCTCCTTTATGAGCTCTGTCCTGCGCAGAAAGAGGTTTTCAATCTCCTCGGGCTGAACGTTCTTACCCGTGCCGAGAACTATGAGCTCTTTCTTCCTGCCCTTTATGTAGAGGTAACCTTCCTCGTCAAACTCTCCCAGGTCTCCCGTGTAGAGCCAGCCGTTCCTCAGCACATCCTCCGTCTCCTTTGGTTTGTTCCAGTAGCCCTTCATGACGTTGGGACCCTTCACGAGGACTTCACCGTCGTTTGCGAGCCTGACCTGGACGCCCTTTATAGGCAGACCCACAGAACCCAGCTTTATACGGTCTGGAGGGTTGAAGGTAACTATGGGCGAGGTCTCTGTGAGTCCATATCCCTCTATTACTGTGAAGCCGAGGGTAGTAAAGTCCTTAGCAACCTCCGGGTCTAACTTGGCACCCCCGCTAACGAAGTACTTTACGTTCCCTCCGAAAGCCTCGTGAACCTTTGAGAAAACCTTCCTTCTGAGGGGTTGTACTTCCAGAGACTCCATCAACTTGAACAGAAGCTTGGCCACGGGGTTAGCCTCTATCCTTTCCATGACCCTCTTGTGAAAGAGTGTGTAGAGCCTTGGAACTCCAACAACTATGGATATCCTGTACCTCTTGAGCTTGTCCACTATGTCCTCGGGTGTGAGCTTGTCAAGGAAGACCACCGTAGCGCCTATATGTATGGGGACGAGTACGGTGACCATGAGAGGATAGGAGTGGTGGAAGGGAAGTATCGCCAGGGTTGAATCCTCTCTCGTGGCTATCCCCGTCTCAGCTATGCCCTCTATGTTGGAGAATATGTTTCTGAAGGTGAGCATGACCCCCTTAGGTTTTCCCGTTGTGCCGGAGGTATACAGCAGCAGAGCTAAGTCCTCTATCTCCCTGTGGAAGACCTTCTCGTAAGGCTTGGGCAGGGCTACCTCGTCGTAGTTTATGACTTCAAGCTCCACACCAGCAAGCTCTACGGCTTTCTTCAGAGTTTCCTCGGTCTGCTGAGAGCAGAGAGCTACCTTCGGTTTTGAATCCTCTATGACGTAGGCGACCTCTTCAGGCGTTGACATGAAGTCCACTGGAACGGCTATGGAGCCTCTCCTCCATGTGGCGTAGAGCGTGTAAACCCACTCTGGTCGGTTCTCGGAGATTATAAGAACCCTCTCATCGGGCAGGGTATCAAGGAGGTTGGCGAAGGAACCAATACTCTCTATCAGCTCCGAGTAGCTTATATCCCTACCCCTGTGAATGAGGGCTGTCTTCCCGTGGTCTCTGACCATTATCTTTAAAATAGCATGAAGTTCTTGCTGGAGAGCAACCTTGCAAAGCTCGCCAAGTGGCTGAGGTTTCTCGGGCACGACGTCAAGGTTCTTGAGGGTGAGATAAACAAGGAGGAGCTCGCCCAGAACCAGGACAGAGTGTTCATAACTACCTCCAAGAGGTGGGAGGATACCCTCAAGAGGGTGGACATGAGGTATCTTATAGTTCCCCGCCACGACTGGGAGCTTCAGCTCTGCATGGTTGTAAAACACTTCAACCTGAGCCCGGAGCTTGCATTAAACAGGTGCGCTTACTGCGGTGGTGAGCTCCTTCCCGTGAAGAAGGAGGAGGTTAAGGATAGAGTTCCCCCGAAGGCTTACGATACAGCCTACGACTTTACGCTCTGTCCGAGATGCGGAGCCCTATTCTGGAAGGGAACCCACTATGAGGGCATGGTCAGAATGCTTGAGAAAGCCCTCAACAGGTGTTAGATTACCCAGAATGGTGAAGGTCAAGGTGTGCGGTATAACGAGACCCGAAGACGCCGAGTTCGCCGTTGGCAGGGGAGCCGACTACGTGGGGGTCATACTCTACCCCAAGAGCCCTAGGTTCGTTCCACCGGGGCAGAGGAAGGCTATACTGGAGGCTGCCCGCGGAGTCCCCAAGGTGGCGGTCTTCGTGAACCCAACCCTTGATGAAGTTATCTCTGCCCTTGAGGAGGGCTTTGACCTCGTCCAGCTTCACGGTGAGGAGAGCCTTGAGTTTGCCCGCCACGTTGGTATAGATAAGGTGATAAAGGCTTTCAGGGTTAAGGAGAAAACACCTGAGATAGATGAGGGCTGGAAAGACGCCTTCGGCGTGCTTCTTGATACGTATTCAAAGAAAGCTTACGGGGGCACTGGTGAGAGCTTTAACTGGGACATAGCCCGCGCGGTTGCGGACAGAGGTTTCAGGCTATTCCTTTCTGGGGGGCTGAAGCCCGAGAATGTTAGGGAGGCGGTCTCTTACGTCAAGCCCTTCGCCGTTGATGTGTCCTCTGGCGTTGAAAGGGAACCGGGTATTAAGGATAAAATGAAGGTTGAGGGCTTCATAAAGGAGGCAAAGGTTTTATGAAGGTAGGTTACGTGACGATAGTCGGTAAGCCCAACGTGGGCAAGTCCACACTTCTCAACAACATTCTCGGCAGGAAGGTGTCCATAGTTACGCCGAAGCCGGGGACGACGAGGATAAGAGTTCTGGGTGTAAAGAACATATCCGGGGAAGCTCAGATAATCTTTCTTGACACTCCGGGCATATACCAGCCGAAGGGTGCGGACGTTCTCGGTAAGTCCATGCTCCAGATGGCGAGGCAGAGCCTTGAAGATGCGGACGTGATCCTATTCATGATAGACGCGGAGGAGGGCTGGAGAAAGAGGGACGAGGAGGTCTTCCAGAGCTATGTGAAACCCTACGCTGAGCAGAAACCTGTCATACTCGTGGTCAATAAGATAGACAAGCTCGGAGCAGCCAAAAACGTTCTTCCACTCATAGAGGAGATACACAAAAAACACCCGGAGTTCAAAGAGATAGTGCCCACGAGTGCCCTCAAGGGCGCTAACTTAGAGGAGCTGGAAAAAACTCTGCTCAAGTATCTACCCGAGGGAGAGCCTCTCTTTCCGGAGGATATGCTCACAGACTTACCCCTCAGGTTGCTCGCCGCGGAGATAATAAGGGAGAAGGTCATGCTCCTTACGAGGGAGGAGGTTCCTACGGCAGTTGCCGTGGTAGTAACAGATATAAAGCCGGGGGATGCAGACCCGAACGTGCTCGTGATAAGGGCGGAGATAGTGGTGGATAGGGAGAACCTCAAGCCCATAATAATAGGTAAGAAGGGGCAGAGACTTAAGCAGATAGGGAAGCTCGCGAGGGAGGAACTGGAGCTCATAACCCAGAGAAAGGTGTACCTTGAACTGTGGGTGAAGGTCAAACCCGACTGGCGCAGGAGACCTGAGCTCGTAAGAACCTTCGGTTACATGGTGGAGTGAACGTACCTGTCAGGAATTAGCACTTCGGAGCGTTAATAGTAAAATATGGAACGGGGAGGCAAGGCAGGGTGAGAGAAAGACTCCTTATAGCCCTCGGGGGGTTGCTTCATGATATTGGAAAGTTTTTGCAGAGGGCAAGGGATAATGGGTACAAGTTTGGAGATGAGTCCATTGATGAGAAACTGAACCAGAGAAGTAAAGAGGTTTACGAAAACGATTATAAGTATGAGCATGCTTACCTATCCACTATAGTCTTTGAGTGGCTCCAGCAGAAAGGAATTATTCAAGAAGAGGAAAAACTGAAGCTCATAAATTGGGGTGCCAAGCATCACAAGCCTACTAACGAACTTGAAAGTATCGTTTGTCAGATAGCGGACTGGTATTCTTCTTCGGAAAGGGAAGCTCGTTTAAGGAGCCATATAAACCTTTTACATTCCGTTTTCGAAAGAATATCTCTCGCTCCAAAGGAAGATAGAAAGATATTTGAAGAGTATGCTCCAGAGACGACTGATGATCTCGGAAAGGACATCACCAAAAGTTTTGGATTTTATGACCTTACCAAGCTTAAAGCAGGGACAGCTATCTTTCCCATAGTGTTCAAAGGGGGTTTTATAAGGCAAGGACAGGACTTAATTATCCAAGCAAAGTATTCTTTCAAAGACCATGAAGGAAACTATAAAGAACTCTTTGAGAACTTTTTAAAGGAATTTGAGTTATTGGAAAGTATTAAGAACAACTTTGAGCAATTATTTAACGCTATTTACTATCTACTATACAAATACACATGGTGCGTGCCCGCATCTACGTATGATACAGAAGCGGGAAGCAGACATTATCCTGATATCTCCCTCTTTGACCATTCAAGAGTTCTGTCTGCAATAGCCCTCTCCATTTATGATTGGGCTGTAGCAGATGATTTGAACGTTGAAAACATAAAACCTAAAAAAGTGGGAAGTGAACTAAAGACAGATGAGGAAGAGGTTTTCCTTTTAGTTGAAGGGGACATAGGAGGGATTCAGAAATTTATCTACAACATACACAAAGCGAGCGACTCCAGACTTTCAATAGCTAAGGCTCTAAGAGGACGCTCTTTCTTCCTTACCATGCTCCCGGAGGTAATAGCTCGTTATATCCTCAAAGAGCTTAATTACCCGATTACAAATGCTTTATTCATAGGAGGGGGTAAGTTTCAACTGCTTGTAGGAAATACTAAAAACAACCTTAGAAAGCTTGAAGAAATAGAAAAGGAAGTAAACAAATGGTTCTTTGAAGACTTCCATGGAGAGCTGAGTCTCTCAATAGCAACTGTTAAGATGCGCGGAGAGGTTTTCAGGGATATAGACAGAGAGGGAAAAGAAACCTTCCTTGATAAGGTTGAACAGCTCCAGCTTGAGCTTGACAGAAAAAAGAAAAGAAGATTCAGGAAGTTAATATGGGATGGAGAATTTGTAGGAGACCAAACGGAAGCGGAGTCTATCTGTAATTCATGTAGGAGTTTGCCCGTTGTGCAGGATAAACTTTGTGAATGGTGCAATAACTCACAGAAGTGGGGAGAGGTTCTCCCAAAGGTCAAGTATATAGCTTTTGATTTCGGTGAAGATAATATTGATGTTGAAAACAGGAAAGTAATGAGCTTTGGCGATTTTGGGAAAGTATATCTGCTGGAAGATAAAGACCTTCCGAAGGTGAAAGATCTACCGGAGGTTTTAAACATTGAAAATACAGATTTAGAAATTGAAAGTGATAAGGTTGTAAATGGTTTCAAATTTATAGGACATTCTGCTCCTAGGGTTAATGACCAAGGGTTAGCTAATTGGTTCAACGAGTTATGGAAAAGAAAAAAGGAAGAACTAAGATCTTCTGAGTTTCAAGATGAGCTAAAGAGTGGTCATATCCTTCCCTTTGAACTCTTAGCTGAGTTCGCAGAAGGAGACAAAAAACTCGGCTTTTTCCGTGCAGACGTTGATTATCTTGGACTTATTCTGAGTGATGGACTAAGGTTCAACGAATTTGGAACGGAGGAGATATACACCATATCTCGCATAGCAACATTAAGCAGAATGCTTGACCTATTTTTTGCAGGATACCTAAACAAACTTGCCGAAGAGGTGTCTTCCGAATATGTAAAAAGAGCGTTGGAAGAGTATAAGGACATTGAAAAAGATAGAGAACTGACGAGCGCTGAAAAAGAAAGAAAGGAACTATTAGAAAAGGTTTACGGTGGTGATAACGCAAAGTTGAAGGTGGGCTCTCTGATTTACACAGTTTATTCGGGAGGTGATGACCTGTTTGTAATAGCTCCTTATGACCTTGCGGTTGAATTCGCCTTAAGGCTTAGAGGAGAATTTAAAAGATTTACCTGCGAAAATCCTGACTTTGGAATCTCTGGAGGTATTTATATAGGCAGACATAACACACCTATACATCTTGTTGCCAGATTTGCGGAAGACCTTGAGGGAACGGCTAAAAACCAGAGGATAGAGAAAGATATGATAGCTATTTTTGACAAAGCTCTCTTGTGGAACGCAGAAAATGACTCTGAGCAAATGAAGGGAGTTTGGGCGTGCATGGAGGACAATAGTAAAAATAATGACTTTATCAATATAAAAGCTTTATGGGAGGAAAGAGGAATAGTTAATAAGATGGTAAGCTGGCTAAAAAACGGGAAGGTCGCAAGAGGACTTTACTATAAGCTCTTACAACTTCATAAAGACTTTGTTCACATGGAAGACGGCGATTATAAGATAGACCCGAGGATATATCCTAAAATTTACTACTATATCGGAAGGAATGTTAAAGATGAAAGTGTCAGAAATGAGCTTATAGATACGTTATTAAATGGTGTGGGAGGAAAACTTGGCGCGAAAGCAGTCATAAGCAATCTTGATGTTATTCTTTATCTGGTTTTGATGAAAACGAGAGGAGGTAGGTGATATGAGTGAGGTTGCGGTAAATAGTAAGCTCGAAGAAGTGTATAAACAAGCAAAGCAAATAGTGGAAGAAATATATCCACGCATAAAAGAGTTGCAAGATAAGCAGAGAAAAACAAAGGATAAAGAAACATTGCAAAGGATAAAGAATGAATTGAAAGATTTAAGAAAAGAGCAGAGCGATGGCTACGAGTCAATTGTTGATGGAACTTTAAAATCATGGGCAGATATTAAAATATATGAAGTCCAAAATTCAAACGATATGGACTTGTTCATAAGACCTTCAGGTATCGCAGAAGCTATAGCTTGCTCAATTGATTTCAAAACTACGCAACTTAGGAAGATATTCCATCAATTAAGGTCATTGCAGTACGAGGCGAAACAGGGTGGTTTTAAAACCTATAAAGTTAAGAAAGTGATAGCCTTACTTGCTTATTCGGCAGGTAGGAAATTGATAGATCACAATTTCTTTAATCTGTCCAAGGGACTTTTATCAAAGGTAGAGGACGCAAACGACTTGAATGTCGTCGTTGAGCTGTTAGAAGCGATTGTTGCCTATAGGAAGTACTACGAGTCATAAGGGAGGTATGAGCTATGAGCTTTAACAAACCACTTAAAGGAGTTCTAAAGCTTAAAGTTGTGATCACTGCTAAAACAGGTCTTCACATAGGCGGTGCTAAGGAGAACGTTGAGATCGGAGGGATTGATAACATAGTTGAGAAACTAAAGGTTTTCTTCACAAATACGGAGATAAACGGCAAGAGAAAGTTCTTAGATATTCCTTACATTCCCGGTTCTTCTTTGAAGGGTAAGATAAGGAGCCTAATTGAGTGGATAATGAAACCTAAAAATGATGAAGGAAGGGATCAGGGTTCAATAATAGCACTATCTTTTGATGGCGATCCTTGTAAATGTGGTAAGTGTATTGTTTGCCAACTCTTCGGTGCTCATCAAGCTCAGGGTCAGGAACCTGTTAGACTGAGATTTGATGACTTCTATCCCACTGAGGACACTATAAGGCTTTGGGAGAATACTCTTGATAGTGGATACGTTGAGGTAAAGGTGGAGAACATGATAAATAGGATAAAGGGCGTGGCTGAAAACCCACGCCATACGGAAAGGGTGATAGCAGGTTCAGAGTTTGAAGGTTATATAACCGTTCGGATATTTGAAAGCGACAACTTGAATACTATTCTTGAAACACTTAAGACAGGTTTTGAGATGCTTGAGGACGATTACCTCGGTGGATCTGGCTCAAGGGGCTATGGAAGGGTAAAGATAAGAATAGAAGGTTATGAGTATAAGAAGGTAGAAAACGGCAAGTATACAGTAGCTAACTCAGAAAATGACATAAGTAATGCTGTAGAGGATAAGTTAGGTGATTTTATAAAAAGGGTAGAGGAAGCTATAAATGCTTAAAGCGTATCGTCTTAAGTTCATTTCTAAAACCACGCCCGTGAGGGCGTACACACTCTTTGGTGCTATATGCTGGGCGTACAGATTGATGGGAGAGGACTTAGAGGGTCTATTAAATAAATTCAGAGACAACGAGCTGCCGTTTCTAATATCTTCTCCTTTCCCGATCGCCGAAAGCGGTTGTGGTTTTTCCCTGGTATTTCCAAAGCCTATTCTCACAATATCAGACACAGCTGAAAAGGAAGATAATATATGCAAGAAGATAAACCGCAAGCCGATAAAGAAAGCAAAGTATGTGTCCTTTGGTGTATTCACTCATATACTTGAAGGTAAGATAAAGAATGAAAAATCTTTGGGCGATATGGAAAGATTTGAAGAGATCAAAGGGGTTATAGTTCATAAAAGTGATAAAGCATGCTTTGAGGACCATACAGAGTTGTCTGTCAGGAATTCAATAAATAGAATCACTGTGAAGTCTAAGGATTTGTTTACTGAGGAATACCATTTGCTTTCTGACCGGTGGTTCATGGTGAAGTTTTACGACGAGGGTTTTATGTCTGTACTTGAGGAGTGTTTCAAGTTAATTGAGGATATAGGGCTTGGTGCTAACAAAAATCTCGGATGGGGAAGTGTAAGAATAGAACCTTTAGAGGGGTTTGATGAAGAAGTAGATTACTTAAACTCAAAGGTCAAACCTTCAGAGAAGTTTATAACCTTGTCTCCGGTTATACCCAAAGAGGATTCTCTTGACATTGATAACAGCACCTACGAGTATGAAATATACAAGTCACCGATAGATACTACCTTTGGGGAACTTCTGATATGGAAAAAGAAGGTCTTATATCTAAAAGAGGGTTCCGTTCTGAAATGTAATGATAATGCTAATTGGGTAGGACAGGCTAAATATGTGGGAACCGACGATCTTAGTATTAAAGCCTACCAATACGGATACGAGTTTCCTGTGGCTGTTGGAGGAGAGTGATGGGTGATGTGTTTAATATTGAAATACTATCGCCTACACATATAGGAAATGGTAACACTTTAAAGCCTATGGATATAGGAGAACATGACGGCTATGTATACATATTTAATTTAGACAAGGTTATTGAAAAGATTCCAGAAAATAGACTGGATGAATTCACTGAGTTAATAGCTGATTTTGGCAGCAAAAACAAGATAACTCTTGGAGATATGCTTTCAAACCGCTTTGGTATCAAACCTGATCAATGGGATAGCATAAGTTTATATAAGGTTAAGAAAACAGACAGCGGACGAATACATGATATATATGAGGAGATGAAATTTGGGAATAGAGTTTATATGCCCGGAAGTTCTATAAAAGGGGTTATAAGGACAGCTGTAATTTATCAATTTCTAAAAGAGGAAGGCTATAGGTTTAGTATAGAACAGCATAATAGAATTAAGTATCTTCAGATGGTTAAACCAAACGGACAAAATGTAGGAAGAGTTAAAAATAATAAGGCTGATCTATCTATAATAGAGAGTGAAATCAAGAAAGACATGTTAATGGATGACGCTACTAAGGACATATTCAAGTGTTTACAAGTGTCCGATTCCTTAGGTGTTTCAGCTGAACTGTGTTTAGAGGTAAGAAAGATTTATGTTGCAAATACTACTTCATTTACTAAACACCGTGGAGGAAGGCAAATTAGTATGCACCCATTATTTGTAGAATTAATTGAGACAGAACAGGTGTTCGGCAATGTAAAAATTAAAGTTAACAATAATGTGTTAGAGCCCCTGTATAAGATTCATAAGAGTAAAAGACATATATTTGAAAAAATCATAGACCTTATTCAGAACTGGAAAGCATGCCTTGTGAATTTCTCTCAGCGGTTAATTGAATCGGAAATTTTTTTCTGGGAGGAAAACCGGCAAATTATTGAAAATAATATAAAAAATGCATATAAGAATTCCCCTCATAAATACATATCGGATAAATTTAACTCAAGTGAAGTTGTAGATCATCTGAAGGCCATAGAGCAAGAAAATCAAATTTTAATAAGGCTCGGTAAATATTCTGGCTACCTTACCCATAGCATAGGTTTACTCCTTGCTGAGGATATATCAGGTGACCTATACAATTTACGTGAGTTCGGAGAGGTCCTTTCCAAATACAATCATCCTGATCTCTTCCCTCTTACCCGCCGTCTCACTCTGGATAACCAAACCCTCGGGTGGTGCAGGTTGGTGGAGAGTAATGGTGATAAGAACTTAGATCCTGAAATTACTAAGCAGGCAGAACCAAAGAGGAGCAAGAATCTTAACAAGGAAGATATGCTAAAAGCCTTCAAATCAAAAGGTTGGAGGATAGAAGAATGAAAGTCCTCATCTCCACCCTCGGCAGAGGTCAGTACGACAAGGAGAAGAACAGATATGACTACAAAGAGAGCACTTATGTCCTTTCCGACGGTAGCGAGGTTAAGACCAAACTTGTATCAAAGGCGCTGCTGGACTATGTAAAGCCCGACGAAGTTTATATCATTGGAACGAAAGAGTCTCTCTGGAACTTAGCGGACGAGCTAATAGGCAATTACAGAAAAGTTTTAATTCCCTATGGGAAAACGCGGGAAGAGTTCTGGGAGATGTTCAGGATAATCAACGATGAGATTGATGTGTCCGGCAAGGATATATACCTTGACATAACCCACGGATTCAGAGCCATCCCTCTCTTGGTCTCAACGGTGGCAAACCTGTTTAGTAAGGTTAAAGGTGCTAATGTAAAGGGGCTGTTTTATGGAATATTTGAGGCAAAGGACGAGAAAGGCAGGACTCCTGTGGTTGACCTCCTACCCATTCTTGAACTCAACGAGTGGATAGAGGGCTTTACGTTATTCAAAAACTACGGAGAGGGAGACTTCCTTGCCGAGCTGATAGACAGGAAGCTCTCCGAGCTTGGATCCGACGAGAGGAAGAAAGCGGGCAATTTAAATAAACTTCCAAAGCTCTTAAGGAAGTATTCCCAAGCGGTAGGTTTTACAGCCCTTGATTTCATGCCAACGTTCGCAAGGCAGGTTACCGATGCTATGAGTGGTGTAGGTGAGCAATCTCCAAGTTTTACCGCTGTTGATCTCTTGAAGGACTCCTTTAAAACCGCCTACGCCGAACTTGAAAAAGAACACGAGGAGGAGTGGTTAAATCAGTATAAGCTGGCAGAGTGGTTATTTAACAAGAGGAGGTATTCTCAGGCGACTATAGCCCTTGAGGAGTGTATATTCACCTACGTGATGGAGAATTTAGGGCTTGAACCTCTCCATGAGACAAGAAAGAAGCTCGGAGGGGCTTTCCACGAAGACAGGGATAAAAACGTATTCTTCTCGCCCGAGCTAAACGCCCTCTTTAGCAAGGTGCAGGACTTGAGGAACAAGACCGGTCATGCCTTCATGCAAAAAGATGTAAGCGAAAGGCATATAAAGGAAGCGGTTGAAAACCTGAAGAGGTACATAGATGGCGTACGCGAAGTCCTTACCCGTGGAAGGGTGAGAGATGAAGAGTCTCTGAAGAGCTATCTGGGAATACCTTAACCTAAGGCTTCCGTCTTCTGATTTACCGCTTGTCGTCAAGATCAGACATTTACAAGCTCTCTTCTGTACTTGAAGTAAGCAGCGCAGGCTCCTTCGGAGGAGACCATGCAGGAGCCCAGTGGGTTGGAAGGAGTACACACCTTCCCGAAGAGTTTGCAGTCCGTTGGCACGGCGACACCCCTTATAACCTTACCGCAGATACAGGCGGGGTGTTCCTTTGGTTCTGGAAGGGAGACCCTGAAGCGTTCTTCTGCGTCATACTCCTTATATCGCAAGTTTATCTTCAGGGCGCTGTAAGGTATGTTCCCAAGACCCCTCCACTCAAACTCCTTCCTGAGCTCAAAAACGTCCGCCACGAGCCTTTGAGCTTTCACATTACCTTCGTAGCTCACGAACCTTCCGTACTGGTTCTCAACCACCGCTCTGCGGTCTCTGATCTGTCTTACTATCATAAGAACTGACTGAAGGACGTCCACAGGTTCAAAGCCGGATATCACAACGGGCTTCTGGAACTCCTCGGCAAAGTAGTGGTAGGGCTTAGTTCCAATTATCACACTCACGTGACCGGGACCTATGAAGGCGTCTATCCTCACCTTACCTATCTCCCTTATCTCGGGGGCGTTCAGTATGTGCTGTATCGCCGCGGGGGTTATGACATGGTTGGATACAACCGATAGGTTCTTGAGTCCGAGCTCCTTCGCCTTCTTTATCAGAACCGCCGTTTGAGGAGTTGTTGTCTCAAAGCCTATGGCGAAGAATACCACCTTCCTGTCGGGATTTCCCCTGGCTATCTTCAGGCAGTCAAGGCAGGAGTAAACCATCCTCACGTCAGAGCCTTCAGCCCTGAGGTTTAGTAAGTTTTTCCTACCGGAACCGGGAACCCTCAGAAGGTCTCCGTAAGAGCAGAGGATCACCCTCGGGTCTTTCGCGAGCTCAAGGGCGAGGTCTATCCTTCCCATGGGCATCACGCACACGGGGCATCCCGGTCCGTGAACGAAACGCACGATCCCCTCAAGGAGCTGGTCTATGCCGAACTTCATTATGGAATGGGTGTGCCCACCACAGAACTCCATAACGTGTAGGGGAAGCTCAATACCCTTTGTTTCAGCCTTTATAGCCTCAACGAGGCTCCTTATCCTATCCGAGTTTCTATAATCTTTCCTAAGGTCTATCTCCCTCTGCGATGTCTCCATAGGATTCCTCCGCTTCAAGCTCGGACACTATCTCCTCAAAGAGCTCAAGACTTTTAAGGGCTTCCTCCTCGTTGAGCTTCTGAATGGCAAAGCCCACGTGTATGAGAACGTAATCCCCGGGGTTTACCTCCTCTCCCATCAGTTCAAGGGAGATCTTCCTCTTAACACCCATCGTGTCCACGGTTGCCGTTCCGTCCCCGTGGATCTCTATCACCTTAGAGGGTATAGCGAGACACATACCAACCTCCGGTGAATAATCATTCATCTTTAATATACCTGAACCCTTCACTTCATCAAGGTTTTTAAAGCATACCTGCGGTGCCTCGTTGGGGAGTTAAAACTCCTTGAAGGTTGTTCCTTTCAGGAGTATAATAACTACTTGGCTACGCGGGGTGGAGCAGCCTGGTAGCTCGCCGGGCTCATAACCCGGAGGTCGAGGGTTCAAATCCCT
This sequence comes from Hydrogenivirga sp. 128-5-R1-1, assembly GCF_000171895.1. Lineage (NCBI taxonomy): Bacteria > Pseudomonadati > Aquificota > Aquificia > Aquificales > Aquificaceae > Hydrogenivirga > Hydrogenivirga sp. 128-5-R1-1. Next base: position 84,579 of record NZ_ABHJ01000002.1, on the reverse strand, counting down.
CCCCCGCAACCATAACAAAAACCTTTTTGATAGATTCAAGGAAGTCTTCTTCGCTTATTCCAAGCTCCCTCAGTGACACTATCCTGTCTCTTAAGAGCTCTTCGGGCACACCCAGCATCTCTGCCGCTTTCTTGTAATCAAAGTCAGTGTATACGCTCCCGTGCACGAGAAAACTCCTTCTCAGGGTCCGCATAGCCATGGATACGACCTTTCTGCCGTCAACGCTCAGTTCCCCCAGCGTGGGCACCCAGAAGCAGAAGAAGTTGTCAAGGTATCTGCCTCTGAAGCGTTCAAGTTTAACTTCAACGCCGAGTTCGGAGAAGACGTGACGGAAGAGTTCCGCCACCTTTCTGTATATCTTTGAGGTCTGCGTCCCCCATCTCTCTCTTGAATCAACTATGGAGAAGGATATGTCCCAACCGTGGAGCAATGCCCCCCCACCCGTAGGGCGGCGCACAGCCGGTATTGATAGGAAGGGTTTGTCCCTCTGGAAGTATCCGAGGCTGAGACAGACTCTATCCCACCTGTAGAGCCTTACCTTCGGTGTTTTTGTAGGATTTTTTTCAAAGGAGAGGAGGGCTTCTTCGTCCCTCCTCATGTTCTCTTCCGGGGAAAGTCTCTCTACCCCTATGACCTCCACAGGAGAAAGTTTACATCAGGCTGTCTTCTCTCTGTGCTTCTCTATCCTCCAGAGATTTCTCTTTTCGGAGGGTGAGACGAGACTTATAGCCGTTCCTTCACTTCCGAACCTTCCAGTCCTGCCTATCCTGTGGGTATAGACCCTCGGGTCTTCGGGAAGGTGGAAGTTTATTATCATGCTCACACCTTCAATGTCCAGTCCCCTTGATGCCACGTCCGTGGCTATCAGAACCTTTACTCTGTTGTTTCTGAAGAGCTTCATCACCGTTTCCCTTCTCTTCTGGGTCATGTCCCCGTGGAGAGCCTCAACGTTGTAGCCCTTCTTCCTGAGGGTGTAAGCGAGCTCCTTTGCGTTTCTCTTCATCTTCACGAACACGATTATCTTCTCATCGTCGTTCTCTCTGAGGATCCTCTCAAGCTCTTCCGTTTTGTGGATCTCCGAGCGTGTCCTGACGACTATCTCGTTTATCCTCGGCTTCAACTCCTCGGACTCAACGCTTATGTGCTCAAATCCGGGCTTCATGAACTTCCTGGCTATCTCCCTTATCTCTCTGGGAACGGTCGCCGATACGAAGAAGGTCTGTCTTTCCTCGGGCAGTTTAGATACTATCCACTCTATGTCTTCCCTGAAGCCCATGTCAAGCATTATGTCCACTTCGTCCAGGACGAGGTACTTGAAGGTATCAAGTTTGAGAGCACCCCTCTCTATTAAGTCTTTTATCCTGCCAGGGGTTCCAACCACTACGTCAGGTATCCTCCTCTCCAGTAGAGATAGGTCTCTTCCGACGGAAGTGCCACCGTAGAAGGAAAAGACGCTGATCTTTGAGAACCTTGCGAGGTCCCTGAGGTGGTCTCTTATCTGGATCGCAAGCTCTCTCGTCGGAGCCAGCACGAGGGCTCTTTCACCCCTTTTGAGCTTCTCAATTATGGGGATCCCAAAGGCTCCCGTCTTTCCCGTGCCCGTCCTCGCCTGAATTAGAAGGTCTTTACCCTCAAGGGCAACGGGGATCGCCGATTCCTGAATTGGCGTGGGTTTCGTGAACTCAATCTCCTCAAGTGCATTCTGTAGCCTGTTGCTGAGTTGGTTGAAATTGAACTGCATGTGTTCCTCCTTAGTTTTTATGGTGTTCTTGAATTTAATTGCTTTTATCTCTTTTGCAAGTTAGATTTAGGTTTGAAAGGAGGGGATACCATGAGTAAACAGACAAAGCAACTTGGAAGCTGGGGGCTGGTGGTGGCTCTCGTGGGTTCTTTGCTTGGCGTTGTAATTCCCTTCGTGGGCATACTCGTGCTTCTGGGGTGGATAGCCGTCGTGGTTGGTTACATAAAGGCTTCCGACGAGCTGGGAGATCCCCAGATAAAGAGCAACGTCATCAAGGCAGTGGTCTCCGGCATACTCGCTCTGGTCGTGTTCGTGGCTGGAGGGGGAGCCATGGCTTTCAGTATGGCTTCACAGATGCGTGGCGGTGACGGCATGAATATGGGTGCTCCAGTTATCGTGGTTATGGTAGCTGCCTGGCTCCTGGGTGTTCTTGCGTCCTGGTTCTGGTACAAGGCTAACTCTCACATGGCGGAGAGGACGGGTATCAACCTCTTCAAGACCGGAGGTCTGCTCATGTTTGCCGGTACGATCCTCGCTCTGATAATGATAGGCGGGCTCGTATCTCTTGTGGGTGAGATACTCCTTATCGTAGCCTGGTTCGGCGTGCAGGAAGAGAGAAGCGATGTGGAGGTGTCTCAGTCGTAAACCTTCACCACGTTGTAGAAGGTGTCCCTTTCAACGGGGGTCTTCCCCGCCTTCTTTATCAGCTTAACGAGCCTGTCAACGGAGTGCCCGTAAGCTGACCTGGTACCCGCAGAGTGGACGATCTTCTCCTCCTCAATCGTTCCGTCCAGGTCGTCGGCACCGAAGTTGAGGGCTATCTGGGCTACTTTCTCTCCAAGGGTTACCCAGTACGCCTTCACGTGATCAAAGTTGTCTAAGAATATCCTAGACACGGCTATCGTCTTCAGGTCATCAACGGAGGAGGTTCTCCTGCCGCCGAGCCTCGTCCCTTCGGGCCAGTAAGCCAGAGGTATGAATACCTGGAACCCTCCCGTCTCATCCTGAATCTCCCTCAGCTTGGACAGGTGTTCTACCCTCTCTTCAAGAGTCTCCACATGTCCGTAAAGCATGGTGGCGTTTGTGGGTATCCCGAGCCTGTGGGCTGTGCGGTGAACCTCAAGGTACTCCTCCGCATTCGCCTTGTTTGGTGCTATTATCTGTCTCGCCCTCTCGGAGAATATCTCCGCTCCACCGCCTGGGAGAGCCTCCAATCCCGCCTCCTTCAGCTCGGTCAGAACCTCTTCGTAGCTCTTTCTGGATATCTTAGCCATGTGGTGTATCTCTATGGCTGTCCAGGCTTTGACCACAACCTCCGGGAACCTGCTCTTTATCTCTCTAACGAGCTCCACGTACCTCTCGTATCCCCAGTGGGCTGGTATACCACCAACCATGTGTACTTCCCTTCCACCTGCTTCGCAGGTCTCTTCCACCTTTCTGAGGATCTCATCAAGGCTCATCTCGTAAGCCTTCGGGTCCGACTTCTTAACCCCGAAGGCACAGAAATCGCACTGGTAAACGCAGATGTTGGTGGGGTTTATCTGCCTGTTTACTATGAAGTAGGCGTTCATTCCGTTCTTCTTCCTGTTTATGAACTCGGCGAGATGCCCTATGGCTGTAAGGTCGTTGCTGTTGAACAGGTAGAGAACCTCATCCTCCGTTACCCTGTCACCCCCGAGCACCTTCTCTGCTATGTATGAAATCTTCTTATCGGAGATGACCTTAAAGAGGTCGTCTATGAGAAGTTCCATGTCTATCCTCCTTCAATCCTGAAAGACATTATATTACCCGGCTGGACTCGTCCGATGACCGAGGGCATAAAGTCCTAAATTATTAGTATGCAAATCCTGAGGGACAAGTTCAAAGGAACCATACTGGGAGCTGCTCTCGGAGACGCTTTGGGAAAGAGCGTTGAGGATATAGTGGAGGAGGAAGTTTACGAGTTCTACGGGGGTAGGGTAGAGGGTTTTGTCCCGCCTCACCCTTCAAGCCCCGCCCACGGACAGCTCCCGGAGGAAACTTCCGATGAGACGACCATAATGGTTTTACTCCTTGAGAGCCTTGTGTCCAAAAAGGAGATAGACCTTAAGGACTTTCTTAACAGGCTCGTTCTCTGGTACGAAGATGAGGCTTCCCACAGGTATCCAGACCCGGCATTGCTCACGGCTGTAGACCTGCTTTCAAGGGGTGTAAACCCTACGACCCATGGGCTCAGCTCAACCTCTATTGAGGGTATACTCAGGAGCGTGGTGGTCGGTCTATATCACTACCACAACCCCGAGCTCGCCGCGGAAGGTTCAAAGCTTGTATCCATGCTGACTCATCGTAGCGACGCAATTTCCGAAGGGGCTGCGGTGTTGGGAGCGCTCATATCCTACCTTGTGCTTGAGGAGTTTGACCTGAGGGACTTCAACGAGCGCATAAGGCTCGTTAACGCTCTGAAGCGATTTGTAAAGGAAAGGAAATATGAGAAGACCCTTGACCTCGTTCAAGAGTTGCTCTACGAACAGGCCGACCTCTCCATGGCTATAAGGAATATAGGTAACGGTTCTTACGTGTTTGAAGCCCTTCCCCTATCCCTGTTCATATTTCTCTCCAACATAGATAACCCTCTGGAAGGTCTCTGGTGGGCTGTAAACTCCTACGGAGACTTCGGGGGAGACACAGATTCAATAGGTTTTCTCGTGGGTTCCTTCCTCGGGGCGTACTTTGGCGAGTCAGTGTTCCCCAGACATCTGATTGAAGAGCTGGAAAACTCAAATAGGTATGAAGAGCTTGCCGAAAAACTGTATGATATTACAGAAAACATGATAATAAGGAGGTAAACATAATGCCCTACAAACTACAGGAGAGCTTCTTAAATACGGCGAGGAAGAGGAGAGTTAAGGTTTCAATTTACCTCGTTAACGGCGTTAGATTGCAGGGCAAAGTCAGGTCCTTTGACATGTTTACCATACTCCTGGAGGACGGAAGACAGCAGACCCTCGTATACAAGCACGCTATCACCACCATAATACCCCACGAGAGGCTTGAGATAGAGTTTGAAGAGGCGGGGGTGCCGGGACAGGCGTAGTCCCGACTTTCTTAGAACATTCCGGGTGGCTTTCCCTTTGATACTACGAGCCTATCAACGGGTTTGCCGCCCTTGAGGTGCTCCCTTATTATCTCCTCAACGTCTTCAACCTTGACGTTCCCGTACCATATCCCCTCCGGGTAAACCACCATCGTAGGTCCCATCATGCAGGGTCCCAAGCAGCCCGTAGGTGTAACTGCCGTTGACATGAAGAGCTCTGGGTCTTCCTGGAGCTTCTCCATAAAAGCCTGATAGACTTCCCTTGAGCCCTTCTCGGCACACGAACCCTGGGGATGTCCAGGCGGTCTCTGATTAACGCATATAAATACGTGTTTAAACTCCATATTTTTCACCTCCGGAATTTTTCCGTAATTTTAACAGCCTTTTGCCTTCCGTCCCTATGAGTTTAATCAATTACTTTAGAACCTTCCTCGTCTTTATGTAGAAGATGTACAGGTCAAGCTCAGCCTGGGTTATGCCGAGCTCCCCGCAGAGTTTTTCCAGAACTGCCTCCGCCTCAAGGTACCTCTTAGGGGTCATGGTCTTGACCTCGGGGAAGAGTCCGTTTTCTGTCAGGAACCTGTAAACGTGCCTGTCTATTATCGCGACGTTCTCTACCCCGATGTTCCTGAGGAAGTGGGACGCCTCTTTGTAGCCGAAACCCTTTATCTTGAACTCTGACTTCGGATCAGCCAGAAGACTGCGCACCTCTTTCTTATCCTCCTCCTTCAGGAGGGACTTTATGCTGTCCCACCTCTCCCTGACCATCACTATTCTCTCAGCCCTCTGCTCGGGAAATCTGTGTCCGTAGCTCCTTATAACTCGGGCGAGCTCTTCGTATTTCAATTTCATGAAGCCCTCGTCACCGAGCTCCGCCTGTATCTTTATACCCATGGAGGCTGATGAGTTTGCCGTGAGGACGCAGAAACAGAGCTCCGAGAAGATACCCGCCTCGTAATCAATATCAAGGAAGGGTCTAAAGTCGTAGTGGGTTTTCCCTTCACTGCCGAGCCTCTTGAACTCACCGATCCTCTGCTTCACATACCTATCTACCTGAGGGATCACATCAATTAGCTTGCTTAACGCTATCTTCATGACGGGGTGGGCTCTCTCTCGTAAAGTATCCTGAGGAGCTTATCCAGCTTGAGCTCCATGTCCGACACACTTCTGGAGACCACGTTCACGTGCCCCATCTTTCTCCTGATTTTTTTCGTCTTTCCGTACCAATAGACCTTTGTCCCCTCAATCTTTAGTATCTCTTCTGTGGGTAGCTCCTCCTTGGACATCCCGAGTATGTTCACCATACCGGAGGGTAGCTTTAATTTCGTGGAGCCGAGGGGGAGACCCGTTATAGCTCTCAGCAGGTTCTCAAACTGTGAGGTGTAAGCGCCGTCAAGGGTGTAGTGCCCCGTGTTGTGGGGTCTCGGTGCGAACTCATTTATTAGAACCTTTCCCTCTTTGGTCACAAAGAACTCCACAGCGAGCAGACCCACGATACCAAGGTCTTCTATCAGTTGAGAGACTATCCCCACCACCTCCCTCTCGTAGGGGAGCCTCTCCGCCGTCCTGTTGTATAGAAGTATTCCTTCCTCGTGGACGTTTTCAGTCAGGGGAAATACCTTCACCCTTCCCTCAGAGTCCCTGACGCCCACCGCCGAGACCTCGCTTTGGAAATCAACGAACTCCTCAACCACGAAGCTTTCTTTCTTGGAATGTCTGGATAATATCCCTTCAACCTCACCCTCTTCATATACCCTGTACTGTCCCTTTCCGTCGTACCCAAGTCTTTCGCTCTTTACCACTGCTGGCAGTCCCACCTCTTTGAGGAGCTCCCTGAGCTGACCGAGCTTACCTCTTCTGAAGCGGGCTACGGGATACCCATTCCTGTACAGGAAGCTTTTCTCCTCGCCCCTACTCTGCTTGAGCTCAAGGGCTGTAAGGTTTGGAACTACCTTGTCTTCAACCTTACTCAGTATCTCTTCCTCTATGTGCTCAAACTCGTAGGTTATAACGTCGCAGATCCTGTGGAACTCCTCAGCCTTTTCCGGCGGAAACCACCTGTCTGCCACTCCGCTGGCGGGCGCCTTTGGGTCTTTATCAAGGACGTAAAAGTTAAATCCGAGCTTCCTGCCCTCAATTATGGTCATCCAGCCAAGCTGACCGCCTCCGAGGATACCTATGTTCATACTAACCCTCTATTCTCATGTTGAGGACCTTTTCCTTCAGCTTTTCCCTGTATTCCTTGAGTTTCTCCGAGAGCTCGGGACATTTTACGGAGAGTATCCTCACCGCCAGGAGCCCTGCGTTGGTTGAGTTCCCTATGGCAACCGTTGCCACGGGTATTCCCGCAGGCATCTGGACTATTGAGTAGAGGGAGTCAAGACCAGACATGTGCTTCGTTGGAACCGGGACGCCTATCACCGGGAGCGTGGTCAGGGAGGCAACCATACCGGGAAGGTGAGCGGCACCACCAGCTCCAGCTATTATCACCTCAAGACCCCTATCCTCTGCAGACCTGGCGTATTCGTACATTAGATCGGGGGTGCGATGGGCGGAGACCACCTTCGCCTCGTGGGGAACATCAAACTCTTTGAGCACCTCCACCGCCCCCTTCATGTGATCCCAGTCGGATATACTCCCCATAATTACCGCTACCAGAGGTTTTTCCATAAGAAAATTATATCTGTGAAGTTTGAGGAGTTTAAGAAGGAGCTTGAGAACCTGAGGGAGTTTGCAGAGGGCTGGAGGGGGAAGATATACAGGGGAGAGTGGAAGGGTGTTCCCGTCAGTCTGAAGGTAGCCAAGAACGAGCACGTGATCAGGGCTATCCGCAAGGAGGCTGACATACTGGAGAGACTGAAAGGTATGGAGGAGTTCCCCCAGCTGATACTCAAGGGTGAAGACTTCTTCATGTACAGGTTTATAGAGGGGACGCCCTTGGGAAAGCTAAACCTCAGCCCTGAGGAGGAGAAGGGGGTGTTGCGTAAGCTCCTTGAGATAGCCTACAGGCTGGACAGGCTCGGTATAGCTAAGGAGGAGTTCGCTCACATATACAAGAACGTCCTGATGGACAAGAGAGGAAGGCTCTACGTCCTTGACTTTGAGAGGGGAAAGTTCACCAAAAGACCCACGAACGTGACCCAGTTTCTTCAGCTTCTCACAAGGAGGGGTTACATCAGCCGGGACGAAGCTATTGAGCTTGGCAGGAGGCACTTAAAGAACGGGGAAGAGGTGTTTGAGACTTTAAAGGCTAAGTTAGAATAGAGGGGTGGAGCTTCTCAGGGGCTACGAGCTTTCAAGGCTGACCACCATAAGGATAGGCGGAAGGTCTGATATGTTCGCCGAGCCCTCTACTCCAGAAGAGATAAAGGAGCTCGTCGTGATGTCCAGAGACATGGACGTTCCCCTGTTCGTTGTCGGCGGAGGCTCAAACGTCATATTCGGCGACTTTAAGGGGCTTGTGATCAGCACGAGGAGGTTGTCGGGCATTGAGGTGGAGCCTGAAAATGGCAGGTTGACGGTTAAAGCCCTCGCTGGCACTCCCCTTCGTGAGCTCATAGCCCTGTCGGTGAAAGAGAACCTTAAGGGTCTTTACAGGCTCGTAGGGTTTCCCGCAACCGTCGGGGGAGCGGTATCCATGAATGCGGGAGCCTTTGGGGTTGAGGTCTCCGACTTTTTGAAGAGGGTCGTGTTCCTCAATTGGGAGGGGGAAGTTGTTGAAGCTGAAGCTTCAGAGCTATCCTTCGGCTACCGGAGTTCTCCCTTTCCCAAGATAGGGCTTGTGCTGTCCTGCACCTTTGAGTTTGAGAAGAGTGAGCATCCAATTCAGGAGGAGTTCAACAGTATAAGGGTGAGGAGGAAGAGCACCCAGCCCATAGACAAGCCTACGAGCGGCTCCACCTTCAAGAACCCGTACCCTGAGTATGCGGGGAGGCTTCTGGAGGAGGTGGGTATGAAGTCCTGCAGAGTTGGCGGTGTAGCCTTCTCGGAGAAGCACTCCAACTTTATCATTAACCTTGGGGAGGGGAGCTTTAGTGACGTTGTAAAGCTTATAGGGGAAGCCAAGAGGAGGGTTTACGAGGAGTTCGGCATAGAGCTTGAGGAGGAGGTGAAGCTAATTGAAGATAGTGGTCTTGATGGGTGGAAAGTCCTCTGAGAGGGAGATATCCCTTAAGACGGGGAGGGCTGTATCCCGTGCACTCAAGGACATGGGACACGAGGTACACGAGCTTGACCTGACCCCTGAGATAGCCTGCGAGCTACTCCGCATAAAGCCCGATAAGGTATTTATAGCTCTGCATGGACCTTACGGTGAGGACGGCAGAATCCAGGGTCTCTTGGACATACTCGGCATACCATACACGGGAGCCGGAGTTCTCGGTAGCGCCGTAGCGATGGACAAGGAAATTACCAAGAGGCTGCTCTCTTCCGAGGGCATACCGACACCACCTTGGAGGTGTGTGCGCAGGGGTGAAGAGCCTGTCTGGAGAGACTTCCCCGCCGTTGTCAAACCTGCAGATCAGGGCTCAAGCGTTGGGCTGTCGGTAGTCCACAGCGAAGCTGAGCTCGGGAAAGCTGTTAAAGAACTCTTTGAACTGACCGATAAGGTGCTTGTAGAGTCTTTTATTGAGGGGAGAGACATGACTGTAGCCATACTCAAGGGGAAGGCGCTTCCCGTCATAGAGATAAAGCCGATAAAGGGCATATACGATTACGAGAGCAAGTACACCAGGGGAAAGACGGAGTACACTTTCCTGGAAGAAGGAGAACTATCAGAGAGACTTCAGGATACAGCCCTTAGGGTTAACGAGCTCCTCGGTCTTAAGGACATGGCTCGGGTGGACTTCAGGGTTGATGGTGAGGGTAACCCTTACGTCCTTGAGGTTAACACTGTTCCGGGCATGACGGAGCTCAGCCTCTTCCCTATGGCGTGTGAGAAGGCTGGTATGAGCTTTAAAGAGATGTTGTCTATAATACTTAGTTAGGCTTTTGGAGGGAGCTGTGAAAAAAAAACACAACACGGAAAGGAGGGCTCAGAAGCTCTTTTCAGTGCTCTTGTTCGTTGCGTGGATAAGTTTCATGGCTTTCGCAGGTTTCTTTGCTCCCTCCTTCTTTGCCCAGCTGCCCTTCTTTAAGGTCAAACAGATAGAGCTCAGCGGTAACGATAAGATAGCCTTTGAAGACATAAAGGAGCTCGTTGAAGAGCTCAGCACGAGCCTGACGAGTCTGAACGAGGAGAACCTCCTCTCGGAGCTCAACGCCCGTTTTGACGGCAGGGTCAAAAAGGTATACATGACGAGGGATATAGGTATAGGGGGAACCAGCCTAAAGCTGAGGGTTGTGGAGAGGAAGCCCGTTGCTAGACTTAGGTTCGGGCAGGGTTATCTCTTGCTTGATGAGGAGGGGGTTGCATTCGCTCCCTTTGAGGGAGAGGGGAAAGGACTCGTTGAAGTAGAAACCTACGATATAGACCTGCTCAGGGAACATTTCAGCAGGCTTTACGAAGGGGTTATCTCCCTGAACATACCTCTGAAACTCATAAGGGTGAGAAGGGACAGCGTGGTTCTAATATTGAACTCAAAGAAGGTCATACTCCCACCTCTGGAGCTGTTGCCTCCTAATGTATCTGAGCGTCTGAAAATGATTTATAATTTTCCCGAGGAAAAAGTTGATTTGAGGTACGGCAGGTTTATCTTAGTAAGAAATTGAGGTGGGATGAGAACAGTTGCTTCAATAGACATAGGGACTGATAAAATCGTCGCCCTTATAGGGGAGGTTGACACCTACGGAGACCTTCACATAGTAGGGGTCGGAGAGTCAAAGGCGAGGGGTGTAGATAAGGGCACTATAACGAGACTTGAGGTCGCCGCAAGGGCGATAGCTACCTCCGTCAGGGAAGCGGAGGAGATGTCCGGACAGAAGGTAACTGAGGTCGTAATAAACGTCTCCGGTTCCACAGTGAAGAGTCAGAACGAAAAGGACACCATAAACATATCCCCGAGTCCCGTGGAGGTTGAAGAGGAACACATTCACAGACTCGTTGAGAGGAGCGTTGCGAGGGGTAAAGAGGACGGGTACGACATAGTTCACGCCATTCCGAGAAGGTACATGCTTGACGACCAGGAGGGTATAGAAGACCCGGTGGGCCTTATAGGTTCTAAGCTGACAGCCCAGGTTCACATAGTCAAGGTCGGTACTACCGTCAGCAGAAATCTTGAGAAAGCGGTAGTCTCTGCGGGCTTCCAGCCCACGATGAGGGTCGTGAGCGCCATAGCGTCGGCTAACGCAGTGTTGAGCGAGGAAGAGAAGGACGAGGGAGTCCTCCTGATAGACATGGGTGCGAGCCTGACGGACTTCGTCCTTTACCTTGAGGGCTATCCGGTCGTTACAGGATGCATAACCCTTGCGGGAAACGTCATAACGAAGGACATAAGCTCTTACATGAAGATTGACCCTGAACACGCAGAAAAGATAAAGAGGGAAGAGGGCGTGGCACTCGTAGACCTGGTGAAGGAAGGGGAGATAATAAAGATAAAGCCCCGTGGTGAGGATAGAGAGATATCCATAGAGAAGTCAACCCTCGCCGAAGTTATACAGATAAGGCTTGAGGAGATAGTTGAGAAGATAGTTGAAAAGATAGAGGGCTCAGGCTACAAGCTGGACGGTGCTAACGCCGGTGTGGTTATAACGGGCGGGTGTGCAAACCTTACAGGTATAAAGGAGTTCCTTGAGAGGTTTACAGACCTGCCTGCACGGGTCGGTGTTCCCTCGGGGCTGATAGGTCTCAAGGAGAAGATAGAGGACTCCAAGTACTCAACCGCGGTGGGACTCCTCAAATTTCGCGTATCGCCCGAAGGGGTGGCACCCGCGGGTTCAAGGATAGAGGTTCAGTCCAACGGGCTCGGCAAGGGGCTGGACTTGAAAGGTCTTATAGAGAAGTTTAAGAACTTCTTAAGGGAAATTATGTAAGGAGGGACGGCTATGGAGAGTCTGAACCCGACAAGGATAAAGGTTGTGGGCGTAGGAGGTGGAGGATGCAACGCGGTGAACAGGATGTTCAACGATGGGATAGAGGACGTTGAGATATACGCAGTAAATACGGACGTTCAACACCTCAGCTCCCTGTCGGTTCCCCACAAGATACAGATAGGTGAGAAGGTAACAAGGGGTTTAGGCGCTGGAGCAAGACCTGAGATAGGCGAGCAGGCTGCCCTTGAGGACGTTGACAAGATAAAGGACATACTCAGGGACACCGATATGCTCTTCATAGCGGTCGGTCTCGGGGGAGGAACTGGAACGGGAGCAGCCCCCGTTATAGCCCAGACGGCGAGGGAGATGGGCATACTGACCGTGGCGGTGGCAACTCTGCCCTTCAAGTTTGAGGGTCCCCGCAGGATGGAGTCCGCGCTTGCAGGGCTTGACAGACTCAAGGACAACGTTGACACATACATAGTCATACATAACCAGAAGCTTCAGGACATAGCCAACAAGGTGCTCACGGTGAAGGACGCCTTTAAAGAGGTTGACAACATTCTCTCAAAGGCTGTCAGGGGTATAACGAACATAATCTCAACCTCGGCTGTGATAAACGTTGACTTTGCGGACGTAAGAACTGTTATGGAGAGCGGTGGTCTCGCCCTCATAGGCATGGGAGAAGGTAAAGGGGAAGGCAAGATAGAGGTCGCCGTTGAACAGGCTATAAGCAACCCACTCCTGGAAGGTAACACCATAGAGGGGGCGAAGAGGCTGCTGGTAACCCTTTGGGTGAGTGAGGACATACCCTTCAACGAGGTTGAGCAGGCTATAAACGACATGATGGACAGGACTAACAACGAGCCACTCATAATATTTGGAGCAGTTCTGGAAGAGGGAGTTGAGAACTTCATGAGGGTGGCGGTCGTTGCGACGGACTTTGAGAAGTCCCAGTCCGAAGGCGTAAAGGAAGAGGGCGTCTTCAGGGTTATAAAGAGGGAGCCCCAGCCCATGAAGAGGGCTGTCCCCGAGGAGAACATAAGCCCGGTGGAGCCTGAAGAGGAGGTTCCCGCATACCTGAGAAGGAAGAGAAGGATATAGTCTTAACAGGTGAAGCCTATAAACCCTAAAAAGAGCAAGGTCTTCTCCTTCCTGATAGGTCTTATATATGGATACAGAACAGCCGATATGGAGCTCAAGGTCATGCCCCTGGAGGAGTTTGACCCAAACAACCATGAAGGTTTTGATGTTTACTTCCTTGACAAGAAGAGCGACAGGGTCAGCAAGAACGAACCCATAGAGGAGCCTTCCCATATAGTAGCCATCTTTGAGGACTTTGAAGCCAAGAAGGTCAGGCTCTATATTTATAAGTCATGATACAGAAGGAACTTACCGACGAGACGAGAAAAGACTTAAAGGATTACTTTCAGAACAGAGACTACATGGTGATAGCGGTTCCCAAGAGGGAGCCAGCCCGTGTGTACGTGGTAAAGGCTACGGGGGCGGTTGAGACCGCCCGCAGAATTCACGGGCTTTCCCCTGGTGCTACTGTTGCCCTCGGTAGGGCGTTGATAGGAGCTGCCCTGCTCACATCCCTGGTGAAACACGCGACAGATCAGAAGGTTCTCCTGAAGATAGAGGGGAACGGTCCAATAGGAACTATCGTGGCTGAGGCTGATGGTAAGGGTAGGGTCAGGGGTTTCGTTGAAAACCCTCAAGTTGAAACCTTCACCAAGGAGGCTGAAGGCAGAACTAAGTTTGACGTCTCCCGTATAGTGGGCAGCGAGGGAACTCTGACCGTGGTTAAGGAGTTGAGACTGGGGACACCCTACACCAGCGTCGTGCCTCTCGTCTCCGGGGAGATAGCCCAGGACTTAGCCTATTACTTCTCCCAGTCGGAACAGATCCCCTCTGCGGTGGGCATAGGCGTTCTCGTGGGCGAGGACGGAAGCGTAAAGCAAGCAGGAGGCTTCCTCGTTCAGACCCTCGGAGGTATAAGCGACAAGGTGGTTGATCTCCTGGAGCACAGGGTTACGGAGTTACCACCTGTCACTCAACTTATGGAGGAGGGCAAACGCCCTGAGGACATAGCCACCATGATCCTGGATGGGCTCGAGCCCCAGTTGATAGGATTGAAGGAGGTTGAGTACTACTGTCCCTGCGATGAGGACGTGGCTAAGTCAAGCCTGCTTCTGCTGACGGAGAGTGAGCTCAACGAGCTCCTTGAGGAAGGTCCAGCGGAGGTGGTATGCAAGTTCTGTGGAAGGGTTTACAGGTTCACAAGGGAAGACCTTAAGAGCGGTAAACCTCAATAGTGGAGTAGGTCGGTTTAACTACCCCGGGCTCTTGTGTTTAGTGTGCCCTGGACTTATCCTTATATACTCTGGAGACAATTAAAAACGGAGGTTAAAGATGGAAGAGAGAGAGGAATTAAAGGAAGAGATTGAAGAAATGAAAGAGGAATTGAAAAAAGAAGAGGAAGAGGTTGAGGAGCTCCACAACAAGGTAAAGGAGCTTGAGGAGAAGGTCAGCAAGCTGGAATTAATTGCAAAGAACTCAAACATAAGGGCTTCGGAGCTTCAGAGAGAACTTGAATACCTGAAGGAGCGTTACAGGAGAGACCTGGAGGAGCAGAGGAAGTTCGGGTATGAGGGCTTCGCGATAGATATCCTCAACGTCATAGACAACTTTGAAAGAGCTCTCTCCGCTGCCTCTGCAACCCGGGACTTTGAGTCCCTCCTGAAGGGCGTGGAGATGATATACGCAGAGCTGAAGAAGGTGCTTGAGAAGCACAACATCCGCGAGATAGATATTGAGGGGAAAGAGTTTGACCCTTACCTTGCGGAGGCGGTAGAGAGGGTAGTCTCCTCGGAACATCCGCCCAACACTGTGGTCAGGGTTCTTCAGAAAGGATACAGACTGCACGAAAAGGTGATAAGACCAGCCAGGGTAGCCGTGTCTGTTTCTGAGGAGGAGATAACTTGATGGAGATAAGGTTTAAGGACTTCCACAGGAAGCTCGCCCCTTTCAAAGACGAGAGTATGGAGCAATTGCTTGAGGAGCAGGTGAACGAGTGGATAAGGCTGAACAAGGTTAAGGTCATAAACGTGGAGACCCTGTGGCAGAGGAGTGCCCACGTGTCCGTGGGCGTGAGGGTATGGTACGTAGTCGGTGATGGAGAATGAAGAGAGCGGGCATATTCATAGATGGAACTAACCTATACTTCGTACAGAAGAACTTTCTTCACAGGAAGATAGATATAGTCAAGCTGGTGGAGTACTTCAAGCGCTTCTATTCCATCTACAACGTCTTCTTCTACCTCGCTTACAGGGAGGAGGACGACAAGCAGGAGAAGTTTTACAGGATGCTCGCTTTCAGCGGCATAACTGTGGTGAGGAAACCGCTCAAGCACCTGCCTGACGGAAGCCTGAAGGGAAACCTTGACGTGGAGATAGTGATAGACATGCTCCTCACAAAGGACAACTACGATGTGGCAGTCCTGTGTTCGGGGGACAGCGACTTTGAGAAGCTCATAAACGTATTGCGCTCCTTCGGGAAGGAGGTAGTTTGTGTGTCCACGAGAGACAGTTCCTCTATAGAGGTCGTCAACGCCGCCGACAGATACATAGACCTGAGGGACATAATAGAGGAAATAAAGCTGGAGGAAGCGGTGAGATGACGAGACCTCAGATACTTCCCTTTGAGAGGATCCTCACCCAGGAGGAATCAAACCTGATAAAGAGAAGCATCAGAACCGCTACCGATGTCTTTGAGAGGTGGGGGTACAACTACATAAAGCTACCTGCCTTTGACCACTACGACGTCCACTCAAGGGCTCTCGGCAGCAGGGCTTCTGAGGTAATAGTTTTCAAGGACAGCGAGGGCGGAAGCCTGGTAAGTCTGAGGGCTGACTTCACCGCTCAGGTGGTAAGGAGCGTGAGTTTCTTCAAGGTCTGGCACTACCCGTTGAGGCTCTATTACTTCGGAACACTCTTCTCCTCGGGAGGGGATACCTGGGAAACCTTTCAGACAGGAATAGAGCTCATAGGCGTGGACAACGTGGAGGGAGATGCGGAGGTCGTCTCCGCGATCTGGGACTACCTGCGCGCCTTGGGGATAAAAGAGCTGGTGGTCAGCGTCGGACACGTGAACATAGTGAACAAGCTCCTGGATAGGGTTGAGGAAGGACTCAGGGACGAGGTCAGAAGAGCCTTTAAGGAGCGGAACCTGAGCCTTTTAAAGACCGCCTTCGGCGGTGGTTTGATACCGAAGCTACCCCTAATCCAGAGTCCTGAGGAAGCCCTCGCAGCCCTCTCAGAGCTTGGACTTGAGGAGGAGAGGAGGGAGCTTGAGCTTTTAGGTAGATACCTGCGGGAAGCGGGAGTGAGATTCACCTACGACCTTTCCGAGGTGAGGGACTTCCCCTACTACACGGGTGTGGTCTTTGAGTTCTTTCATCCGGGGCTGGGCTCACCCGTGGCTGGCGGTGGCAGGTACGACCGACTTTCGGAGGCTTACGGCGGTGAATTCCCTGCCACAGGGGGTAGCGTATACGTTGACAGGCTTATGAACCTCTTTGAGCCAGAACTGGAGCCAAAGGACTACTTCGTAATTGACCTTTCTAAGGATAAGAGGTTCGGTTTTAAGCTTGCCTCCACGCTGCGTTCAAAGGGATACAGGGTCGGCAGGGACATAGTGAGCAGGGCTACCGAGCACTCCCTTGACTACGCCTTCTCCGAAGGGTACAGAAAGGCTGTGGTTGTGCTTGACGAAAGGGACGTTAAGGTCTATACAACGGTCAAGGATTACACCCTCCTCACCCTAAAGGAGTTCCTTGAGCTTGTCTAAGTAGTCCAGCCTCTCCCACGGGAACCTCTCCCTGCCAAAGTGACCGTAGCAGGCTGTATCCCTGTATATGGGCTTCCTGAGGTCTAAGAACTCTATTATGTCGCAGGGTTTAAGGGGAAAGACCTTTTGAACGATCTCCTCAATTTTTTCCTTTTCCAGCTTTTCTGTTCCGAAGGTTTCTACATCAAAGGCTATTGGCTCCGTAAGCCCGAAGGCGTAACCTATCTGGACAACACACTTGTCAGCGAGCCCGGCTGCAACCACGTGCTTGGCTATCATCCTTGCCATGTAGGAACCCGACCTGTCAGTTTTGGAAGGGTCTTTCCCGGAGAATGCGCTTCCGCCGGAAAACCCTATGTCGCCGTATGCGTCTGAAACTATCTTCCTTCCTGTGAGACCCGTGTCGGCGACTGGACCTCCTATCACAAACCTCCCCGTGGGGTTAACCTTGACGTTGGTCTCGCTCTTCAGGAACTCCTCGGGGACTTCCTTCTTCAAAACCTCCTCAATAACGAGCTCCCTCAGGTTTTGAAGGGAGATGTCCGGGTCGTGGTGCACGTATGCCACTATGTCCTTAACGTACCTGGGCTTTCCATCCTCGTAAACCATGCTTACGAGGACTTTACCGTCCGGTCTTAGGAAGGGAAACCTGCCCGTCTTTCTCAGGTCGGATACTCTGCGGGTTATCCTGTGAGCCAAGGTTATAGACCAAGGCATAAGGTTGGGAGCCTCTTTGACCGCGTAGCCCACCACTATCGCCGTGTCTCCAGCACCCTCTCCCGACACGCCGAGGGCTATCTCCGGGCTCTGTTCGTCTATGGAGGTGACTACCGCACAGGTGTCCGCGTCAAACCCGAGCTCAGGCTTTGTGTAGCCTATCTCCTTTACCACTCCCCTCACGACCTTTGGTATATCAACGAAGCTCTCCGTGGACAGCTCACCCCCAACCATGACGAGCCCGGTGGTGACGAATATCTCCATAGAAACCTTACTGTAGGGGTCTTTTCTGAGGAACTCGTCCAGAAGGGCGTCCGCGATCTGATCTGCTATCTTGTCGGGGTGACCCTCCGTCACCGACTCCGCCATACGCAGGGAATACATGCCCAATATTTTAAAGCATCAGGGCTCTGTGGGTTCGTCGGGAACGGTGTGGTCTATCTTCTGGTCTGGGCAGAGTCTCCTCGGCTCCCACTCGGGGTGGACGTCTGGGTCTATGGGCTCAACGGGAACCGTAGGTTCAACCTGGGGCTTCTCTTCCATAGCTAAACCCTCCTACCTTCTAATATAATCACCAGGAGCCAAGGTTAAAGAGGAGTTCCACAGCCTCCTCCTCAAGGGTTCTGTCCAGACCGCCACTTCCCACGCTCGTCAGCTCAATGCCCTCTATCTCCCTTGGTGGTTCCGGTAGGGGCATGTCCTCCGCCTCGTAGGGGTTTGCCATGTACACAAGCCTGTCCCCTTCTCTCTTTATGGAAAGCCCGTACGCCTTCATGAAGGCGTTCCTCCACACAACTATGAAGAGTTTGAGGAAGAAAGAGAGGCTTGTGGGTCTGTAGGAAGGGTGGGGCTTGTACTTCTCGGGCTGTCTTATTCCCTCAAGCTCCATCTTCTTTATGATCCTCTCCACCTGATTGGGTGCGGGGTGTTTGACCTCAGGCCACCCGAACACCTCCGGGGCTTTCCTGCCCAGCTTGAAAACCCAAGAGGTCAGCCTCGTAAACTCCTCCGCGGGCGGAACGAGTATGTATCTGAACTCCCTCTGTCCAAACTCCACCTGCTCGGGCAGGTCTTCAACAACCCTGAGAAGAGCCCTCGGTCCCTCCTTTCTCAGTAGGTCTTCAACCTCGTAAAAACCCAGGTACTCGCTCTTCCACAGGGATATAAGGATGGGCTCCCTACCGAGACCGAAGGGCATCAACCTTATGCCTGACAGTATCAGTCTCTCCCTGCGGGTTCTGCCCCCGAGCCACAGGTACTTGTCCAGGTATATCTTGAACTCCCTCGGGCTTGATAAGAGCTTCTCCCAACCCTCTTTGCTGACCTCAAGGGGGTCAACCAGGTCTACGAAGTTGAAGGGAAGGGTAAAGGTACCCATTATGAGTTTTCAATATAGAACTTTTCAGCGGACGGGCACATCCCTGTACTTCAGAGAAACTTCTCTTATCTCAAGCATAGCCTCAACTATGAACTCAAGGTCTTTGAGAGGAACCTGATTAGGTCCGTCGGATAGGGCTTCGTCAGGGTTCGGATGGGTTTCCATGAACACTCCGTCGCACCCCACTGCCACGGCAGCCCTTATCAGGGGGAAGACGAACTCCCTCTGACCGCCCGACCTGTTGCCCATACCCCCAGGGAGTTGGACGCTGTGGGTAGCGTCAAAGATCACCTTCGCAAAGTTTGACATTATGGGCAGGCTCCTGAAGTCAACCACGAGGTTGTTGTATCCGAAGGATACTCCCCTCTCAGTCAGGAATATCTCCTTGGCACCGCCGACCTTCAGCTTCTCCACTATGTTCTTTGTATCCCACGGGGCTAAGAACTGACCCTTCTTCACGTTCACCGCCTTGCCCGTTTTGGCGGCGGCTATGAGCAGGTCGGTCTGCCTGCACAGGAAGGCTGGTATCTGGACTATATCAACGACCTCGCCCACAGGTTCAGCCTGCCAGCTCTCGTGTATATCGGTGGTGACCTTTAGCCCGAACTCCTCCTTTACACTTCTCAGAACCTTTAGACCGAACTCAAGTCCGTGTCCCCTGAAGGAGTTGATGGAAGACCTGTTTGCCTTGTCAAAGGAGGACTTGAACACAAAATCAACCTCGTCGTACTTTTCACTCAGTTCCTTTAACTTTTGGGCTACCGGGAGGACTACCGCCTCGCTCTCTATGACGCAGGGACCGGCTATTATGGTGAAGTTTTTCATTACTTCCCTCCGTATATAATACTATTCCGAATCCCCAGGGAGGGAAGGATGATACACGAGCACCAAATAGAAAAGCTCAAGGGCAGGTTCTTTACCGAGGAAGAGCTCAAGAGGGAGGTCAAGCTCCACAGTCTTGTGAGGGACATAAGAAAAGAGATAGAGGAGGCGGTGAGAGAGCACTTCAGCAAGACAGACCAGGAGTTCAACCACCTTCAGCAGGTCAGTGACAACTACGGGATACTCGTCCGTGTGGTCAGAGACAAAGACACTGGAAGGTTATACTACTTCTATTACTTTAAGCACAGGATACCCTACAGAGAGTATTATTTTTATAAGGAGGAAGAGGAGGAATGAGGATAATTCCTTTCTTGGCTACTGTTGCACTTCTCGCGGCGTGTGCACCTGTCTCCCAGAAGCCTGACAGGGTAGCGGAGATGGAGATAAAGCTCACGCGCCTGGAACAGAAGCAAGAGGACATAGAGAAGGACGTTGAGCGCACCAACGAGAGGATAGACAGGCTCACGGAGCTCATATCGGAACTCAGGCTTGAGATTGAAAGGCTCAAGCTGAAGCTCATAACAGGTGTCGGCGACGAAACGCCAAAGGCGGGTAAAGCTGACAAGGGCGAGAAGGGTGTCGCTTATACGGAGAAACTCCCCACCACAGAGAAGATACCCCTACCCGCGACAGGCTCTCTGAAGGAACCACAGGAGAAGGCTGAGGAGGAGAAAGAGCCTGAGGTTGAAGATGCGGAAACCGCTTACAAGAAGGCTATAGAGCTTTACAGCGTCAAAAAGCTCTACGAGGCTAGGGACGCCTTCCTGAACTTCATAAAGAAGTTCCCTGAGAACAAGTACACCGACAACGCCTTCTTCTGGATAGGCAAGATATACCAAGAGCTCGGAGACCTAAAGAGGGCTGAGGAGATATACAAGAGTCTCGTGGACAAGTGCGAGAGGGGAAGGCTGCCCGACTGCAACAAGCTCCCCGACGCATACTTCCAGCTTATGAGGATAAACGTTGACAGGGGTAACGTTGAGGAAGCCAACAGGTACTACTCAATACTTATAGACAGGTTTCCCACCTCTGACGCTGCCGTCAGGGCTCGCGAGCAGAAAGTCCTCTTAGGAGAGTAATAGGTATGAGTATCCCGAGGCACGTGGCTATCATAATGGACGGGAACGGGCGCTGGGCTCGTCGTCAAGGTATGCCCAGAATAATGGGGCACTACCGGGGGGCTGAGGTTGCAGAGGAGATAACGAAAGCCTGCATAGATATTGGGGTTGAGTACCTTACTCTGTTCGCCTTCTCCACGGAGAACTGGAACAGACCCAAGGAGGAGGTTGAGCTCCTATTTGATCTCCTGAGGAACTACCTGACCGGAAAGAAGGAAGAGCTGATAGATCTCGGCGTGAGACTCAAGTTCATAGGTAGAAGGGACAGGATAGGTAAAGACCTCAGACTGCTTATGGAGGAATTGGAGAGGGACACTTCCAAAGACTACCGGATAACCGTCGTGCTCGCGGTGGACTACGGGGGCAGGGACGACATACTCAGGGCTGTGAACAAGCTCATAAGGCTTGAGTTTGACCACATAGACGAGGATACCTTCTCCCACTTCCTTGACCTTGGAGACATACCCGACCCCGACCTTCTCATAAGGACAGCCGGGGAGAGAAGGATATCCAACTTCCTTCTCTGGAACCTCGCTTACACGGAACTGTACTTCACGGAGGTGTGCTGGCCTGAGTTCACCGTGGAGGAGCTTCAGAGGGCTATAGAGGACTTCTCTAACAGGAAGAGGAAGTTCGGAAGAGTGCTTGATGAATAGAGAGCTCTACGGTGCCATCATAGGCGCACTCACCCTCCTGTCCCTGCTCCTGCCCGTACAACTGTTCGCGCTCGTTGTTGCCCTTCTCGCTCTGGCTATGGGAAGGGAGCTGTCTCAGGCTCTCGGAGTTAAAGAGTTCTCTCCTGCCGCCTTCTTCTCTCCCCTCCTGTTCGCCGTTCACCCCGCCCTGGGCGGGGTCTATGCGGGGCTAATGTCCCTCGCTTACGGCTACCGCACCTGGAGTCTTGAAGCCTTCTTTCACACCTTCTTTATCCTCTTCTACACGGGCTTTTTCACCTCCTTCCTCGTGCTTCTCAGGGAGGAGGGTGTTTACATGATCGTTGTGTTCTTCCTGAGCGTGTGGGCTAACGACGTCTTTGCCTATTACACCGGCAAGAAGTTCGGGAGGACGCCCTTCTTCCTCAAGCTCTCTCCAAAGAAGACCCTTGAAGGGTTCGCGGGAGGTCTCGTAGCGGGAACGCTCGTCTTTACATTGCTGTCGGGACTTCCACCGCTGAAGGCTCTTATTATCGGTATTCTCTTCCTTTCGGTGGGCGTGGCTGGTGATTACTTTAAGAGCTTCATAAAGAGGCAGCTCGGTATAAAGGACTTTTCCAGCGTATTGAAGGGGCACGGTGGTTTCGTTGACAGGTTTGATGCGGTCGTTTTCTCCGCCCCTGTATTCTACTGGCTTCTGTTCCGAATATAGAATATAGCCATGGACTTCTTTATACGGGAAGACCCCCTGACCGACGACAGGAAGATAATAGCCTCCGTGAGGAGCAGGAGACCACACATCCTCAAAGAGGTCACCGAGGAGGAGCCTATTCAGTGTCCCTTCTGCCGGGGCAACGAGGCGCTCACACCGAGAGAGCTGTTCGTGGTGAAAGGGGAGAAGGGGTGGTTGGTCAGGGTAATACCCAACAAGTTTCCAGCCATACCCCACATGCACGATGTAGTGATTGACTCTCCGGGGCACGAGGACGATCTGGACACGATAGAACACCTTGATAGACTGCTCTGGACGTACAAGGAGAGGCTCGTTTACTACTACAACAGGGAGGGTGTGAAGTACGTTGCCGTTTTCAGGAACAGGGGCAAGAACGCTGGAGCCTCCATACCCCACCCCCACTCCCAGGTGCTCGCCACACCCTTTTACCCGCGCAGGTTCCTTAAGGAGAAGGAGAAGTACGAGAGGGAGAACAGAGACGTCTTAGGGGACTTCCTCAGGAGGGAGACTGAGTTTCAGGAGAGGGTTCTGTCCGTGTCCAAAAACTTCGTGGTTCTCATGTCCTACGCCCCTACTACGCCCTACGAGGTGTGGATAGCCCCCAAGGAGAAGTTGAGCTCTTTCGTCTTTGAGACGAGGTTTGAGGAGCTTGCGGAGCTTATAAGGGACTCGGTAAGACT
The DNA here is from genome assembly GCF_000171895.1 of Hydrogenivirga sp. 128-5-R1-1. NCBI lineage: Bacteria > Pseudomonadati > Aquificota > Aquificia > Aquificales > Aquificaceae > Hydrogenivirga > Hydrogenivirga sp. 128-5-R1-1. The sequence continues at coordinate 61,784 of NZ_ABHJ01000002.1, read as the reverse complement.
CTTGAAGAGCTATCTGGGAGAGGGTTTATCCTATAACCTGACCTTCCAGTCCGCTCCTCCCTGGGATATGGACTACCACTACTACGTCAGAGTCCTGCCGAGGGTTTCCGTCTTCGGAGGCTTTGAGCTTGAGACGGAGAACATAATAGTGAGCGTGGCGCCCGAGGAGGCTGTCATGGAGCTGAGGGCTGTAAAGTATTCCCAGAGAACCGAATAGAGTATTGGAGGTGTTTTATGGGGAGCTTTGTGTTTGAGGAGGATCACCCCTTTGCACTCGTGGTGCCTATGATAGAGGAGGGCAAGCTTGACCCCTGGAAGGTAGATATAGTTGAACTCGCCAACCTGTACATAGAGGAGCTCAGGAAGAGGGAGACCCTTGATCTGAGAGTCCCGGCGAGGGCTGTTGTGGCTGCGTCTTTCCTCCTCAGGAAGAAGGTTGAGGTGATATTCCCAAAGCCCGAGAGAAAGCCCAGACAGAGGAGAGACTATACCCTTGAAGAGATAGTGGAGATGTTTGAGGAGGAGAGCAAGGAGGTTGAAGAGAACCTCGCTGATAACCTTGAGAAGGTGAGAAAGACCCTGAAGGGCAGCTCAAAGGTGAAGAGACGCAGGAGAAAGAGGGGCAGGGTTATACCCCTCCACATCTCAAGGTTTGAGGACGTCCTGAAGGAGATGTGGGAGTTCTTCAGCGGCATGGACGTGGGTAAGAGGATAGAGTTCTTCACTTTCCTTGACAGGGTGAACTTCGTCCCTCAGTTTATGGCTCTCATGTACCTTTACTACGAGGGGAAGGTTGAGCTTTACCAGGACGAACCTTACGGTGACATTATGGTTGAGGTCAGGGAAGCGTAAACTCCTTCGTGGTATCCTCCTAACTCAGGAGGTTTCTTATGGCTCACAAGTTCAATCCGGAGAACATTAGCAGGCTTGAAGACCCATCAAGGCTTGAGCTCTTTGACCCTGAAAAGGTGCTCAAAGAGTTCGGTATAAGGGAGGGCATGACAGTTCTTGACGTGGGGACAGGTCCCGGTTTTTATCTGCCCTACCTCTCAAAGCTGGTGGGTGATAAGGGGAAGGTTGTTGCCGTTGACGTCCAGGAGGAGATGGTAAAGAGGGCTAAGGAGAAGGTTGAAAGGGAAGGTCTTAAGAATGTTGAGGTTCTCAAGTCCGAGGAGAACAAACTGCCCCTTGAGGACAGCTCCGTAGACTTTGTCTTCATGGCTTTCACCTTTCACGAGCTTGAAGACCCCAAGGCTTTCGTTGAAGAGCTCAAGAGGGTTGCGAAGCCCTTCGCCTACCTTGCAGTTGTGGACTGGAAGAAGGAGGAGAGGGACAAGGGACCACCTCCAGAGGAGGTTCTCTCCGAGTGGGAGATAGGTCTCATACTTGACGACTCCGGCGTTCGTGTGGGTAGGGTGGTTGAGATAGGTAAGTACTGCTTTGGAGTTTACGCGGTTTTTCCCCAGGAAGAGGAGGAGAACCCCCTTATGAACGTTCCCTTCAGGATACCCCCCGGTATGGTTTGACGCCGAGGAACTCCATTAACCTGAGGCAGTTGTTGGGTGCGTATGCGTTGAAGTCGTTGTTGAAGTAGGCGTAAACCTCCCCGGAAGAAACTCCCTTCAGTCTCTCAGCCCACTCCCGGAGCTCTTCGTCGCTGTAGTTGTATCTGTACCATCCCTCTTTTCCGTGAAAGCGGACATACAGAAAATCTGCAGTCTCCACGAGCCTCTCGGGCAGTTTTGGAGAGCTGACCGAGCAGAAAGCCACTCCGGACTTCCTCAGGCGGCTGAACACCTCCTCCCTCCACCAGCTCTCATGTCTGAACTCAAGGACGTTCTTGAAGTCTCCATCAAGCTGGGAGAGGATCCTATCAAGGGTCTTCTCTGAGTAGTGGAGGGAGGGCGGTAGCTGGAACAGAATACAGCCGAGCTTCTCCTTCAGGGCTTCCCTGACCACCGAGTAAAACTCCCTTAAGAGTTCCTCTGTACCCTTTAACTTCTTCATGTGGGTTATGGAGCGGTTTGCCTTCACGGAAAAGATGAACCCCGGAGGGGTCTCTCTATAAAACCTCCTGAGGTTCCCCTTCTTTGGGAAGTTGTAAAAGGTTGAGTTTATCTCAACGGTGTTGAAGAACCTGGCATAGTACCCGAGCCACTCCTTAGGCTTTAGGCTCTCCGGATAGAACCTGCCCTTCCAGCTCCAGTAGAAGTAGCCGGAGCACCCTAAGAAGTAAGCTTTATCTTCCTCCAGCAATTGCCGGAACTATGGAGAGGACGTCCCCGTCCTTGAGCTCTGTATCAGCACCCTTGAGGAACCTTATGTCCTCGTCGTTGAGGTAAAGGTTCACAAATCTCCTGAGCTCGCCCTTCTCGTCCAGAAGACGCTCCCTGAAGCCGGGGTACTGCTCCTCAAGCTTCTCTATCGCCTCTCTGACGGTACTCGCTTCAACTTCAACCTCACCCTGCCCGTCGGTGAGCCTTCTCAGGGGGGTGGGAACTCTAACTGTTACAGCCATCTTCTCACCTCCTCAAACTTTGGCAAGAACCTTCTCCTTGAAATCTTTTAGGGTTGCCTGTATCCTGACAGGCTCGGAGAGGTGCCCGTCAAGGACTTCAAGGGTCTTGTATCCGTTTCCGGTTATGTAGGCGACGACAACTTCGTCGGCGTCAAAGGCGCCCCTCTGGGCGAGCTTCTTTAGGACGGCTATCGTGGTTCCCCCAGCCGTCTCGGTGAATATACCCTCAGTCTCGGCGAGCAGTTTCATAGCCTCAATTATCTCCTGGTCGGTTGCGGTCTCCCAGTCTCCGCCGCTCTCCTTCGTGGTCTGCAGGGCGTATATGCCGTCCGCAGGGTTTCCTATAGCTATGGACTTGGCTATCGTGTCCGGTCTCACGGGCTTTATGAAGTCCCTTCCCTCCTTCCAAGCCTGGGCTATGGGCGAGCATCCTTCAGCCTGCGCTCCGTACATCCTCGTGCTGACCGAGTCTATCAGTCCTACCTCTTTGAGCTCTTTCAGACCCTTCCATATCTTCGTGTAAAGCGAACCTGAGGCGGCGGGTGCCACTACCGCATCGGGGGCTCTCCACCCGAGCTGCTCAACCACTTCGTAGGCGAGGGTCTTTGAACCCTCTGCGTAGTAAGGTCTTATGTTTATGTTGACGAAAGCCCAGCCCTGGTCGTTGGCTATCTCTGAGCAAAGCCTGTTCACGTCATCGTAGGTTCCCTCAACCGCCACTACCGTGGGGTTGAAGACGAGACTTCCGTATATCTTCTGGGTCTCCAGGTTAGCCGGTATGAAGACGAAGCAGTTAAGCCCAGCCTGAGCGCAGTGGGCTGCCACCGAGTTGGCGAGGTTTCCCGTGGAGGCACAGGCGGCGGTGTCAAAGCCGAACTCTCTCGCCTTGGATATAGCCACGGAGACTACCCTGTCCTTAAAGGAGAGCGTGGGGTGGTTTACCGAATCGTCCTTTATGTATAGGTTCCTGAGTCCGAGGAGCTCTCCCAGCTTCTCAGCCTTCTTCAGGGGCGTGAAACCGGCGGTCAGACCTACGGTGGGGTTCTCCACGGGAAGGAGGTCAACGTAACGCCAGAGACTCTTGGGTCCCTGCTCCACCTTCTCACGAGAGATATTACCCTTTATCTCATCGTAGTCGTAGACTACCTCAAGAGGTCCAAAACAGAACTCACAGACGTGGATAGGCTCCACGGGATAGTCCCTTCCGCACTCTCTACACTTGAGCCCCTTAACCTTTGCCAACTGTCCTCCTCCAGGGAAATTAAGTATTTTACATTATAAGCTAATGTCCCGACGGCTTCAGCCCTTACAGACCTGTTGGTCTTCAGAAGAGGTAGCCCTCTCTCTTCTCCTCCCTCCTGAGCTCTTCCAGATCAACGTAGTCCTTGACCATGTTCAGGAAGTCCTCCTCATTTAAGAGCTTGATGCCCAGCTGCTCTGCCCTTCTGAGCTTTGTTCTGCCGGGCTCTTCCCCAACTACGAGGTAGGTGGTCTTTGAGGTTACGCTGTTGGAAAAGGTGCCTCCAAGACTCTCCACGAGCTCGCCCGCCCTCTCTCTGGAACAGCACCTCAGCGTCCCCGTGAACACGAAGACCATACCCTTAAGGGGTCCCTCCTTCTCAAGCTTTGTTCTCCTGAGCTTCACGCCGGCTCTGTCCAGTTTCTCTATGACCTTTACGTTCTCTTCCCTTGAGAAGAACTCCTTTATACTCCTGGCGACCACGTCGCCTATCCCTTCTATAGCCTCAAGCTTCTCCACAGGCATATCCCTCAAGTCCCAGATGCTGTCTATCACCTGAGAGAGCTTCTTTGCGGTGGTTAGCCCCACGTACCTTATGCCGAGCCCGTAGAGAACCCTGTCAAGTCCCCTGTTCTTGGACTCCTGAATGGCGTTGTAAAGGTTCATTGCCGACTTCTCCGCGAAGCCCGGTAGCTTCATTAAGTCCACCACCTTCAGGTAGTACAGGTCTCCCACGTCCTTAACCAGACCCTTCTCGTAGAGCGCTTTAGAGGTGGCTTCTCCGAGACCTCTTATGTCCATCGCCTCCCTTGAGCCCCAGTGCTTTAGCCTGAGAACCACCTGGGCTGGGCAGGATATGTTTATACACCTCCAGGCGACCTCACCGGGCAACTTTACGAGCTTTGAGCCACAGGAGGGGCACCTGTCGGGAAACTCTATGGGGACCTCGTCTCCGTCCCGAGCCTCCTTTATAACCTCAACCACGTAGGGTATAACGTCCCCAGCCCTCTCAACGAGCACGAGGTCGCCTATCCTTATGTCCTTCTCCCTTATGAAGTCTTCGTTGAACAGCGAGACCGAGGAAACTACCACGCCTCCTATCTCAACGGGTTCAAGCTTGCCTACGGGGGTTATCGTTCCGACCCTTCCCACCTGAAACACCACGTCTATGAGCTTCGTCGTAGCCTGCTTTGGCTTGAACTTGAAGGCTATAGCCCATCTCGGGTGGTGAGAGGTAAAGCCCAGAACCTCATAGTACTCCTTCCTGTTGACCTTTACGACCATTCCGTCTATCTCGTAAGGATACTCCTCCCTCTTTTCCTCCCATTCCCGGCAGTACTCTATGACCTCATCTATGCCTTTGCAGAGCTTCATGTCGGGGAAGGGTGTCTTAAAGCCGAGCAGGTGAAGCATCTCTATGGCTTCGTAGTGGGTGTTCGGGTGTCTGGACTCCGGCTCAACGTAGGACACCTGGTATACAACGGCGTCAAGCTTTCTCTTCGCAACCTCGGCGGGGTTCTGGAGCCTTATGGAGCCGGCTGCGGCGTTCCTGGGGTTGGCGAAGGGAGGTAAGCCCTCCTCAAGCCTCTCCTCGTTCATCTTCCTGAACTCTTCCCTGTTTATGAGGACTTCCCCCCTCAGCTCTATGAGCCTTATGCCGAACCTGCTGAACTCAGCCTTCAGAGGTATAGTCCTTACAGTCCTCAGGTTGTTGGTTATGTCCTCTCCCGTTTCGCCGTCTCCCCTCGTTGCGCCCCTGACGAAGAGGTCGTCCCTGTAAAGGAGGGCTATGCCCGCACCGTCGTACTTGGGTTCAACGCTGTACTCCACAACGTCAAGTCCCGTTAGCTCCCTCACCCTCCTGTCAAAGTCTCTGAGCTCCTCCTCCGTGTAGGCGTTGTCCAAGGATAGCATAGGCGTGTAGTGTCTTACAGTGGGAAAGGCACCCGTTATCTCGCTGGCAACCCTCTGGGTAGGTGAGTCCGGGGTTATTAGCTCTGGATACTTCTTCTCCAGGTCTCTGAGAGCTCTGAATAGCTGGTCGTACTCGTAGTCCGATATGACGGGGGAAGCCTGGACGTAGTACTTGTAGTCGTGGTAGTTTATGACCTCCCTGAGCTCCTGGACATACTCCTGTGCCTCTTCCTTTCCAGCCTTCCTTATCCTCTCAAGCTCCGACAGGAGCTTCCTCGTTAACTCTATGAGCTCCCTTTCCCTCTCCTGGGTGTACATAATTAAAATTTTAAGCTGTGATAGTTCTCCTGTGCCTCCTGCTCGCCTTTTCCTCGGCTCTTTCCCTTGAAAGGATGTTTTACGTGATGGGCACATACGCTTACGTAGATCTGCCCTCCGAGGAGGAAGCCTATAGAGCTTACAAACTGATGCGCTCCCTTGAGGGAAAGATATCCGACTACATAGACAGCTCCGAGGTGTCCCTGATAAACAGGAACGCAGGTAGGAGGGCGGTCAGGGTCTCCGAAGAGACTATGAAGGTTCTGCGTCTTGCCCTATCAGCCTCCGAGAAAACCTACGGCTACTTTGACGTAACCGTTGGGGCTCTGACGATAAACCATAAGCGACACGGCAGACTTACCCGGGAGGAGGCTGAGGAGCTCGTGAACTTCAGGAACTTGGTGCTGGAAGACGGCTCAGCCTTCCTGAAGGAGGAGGGTATGGCTGTTGACCTCGGTGGTATAGGGAAGGGGTACGCCCTTGATCTCGTCAGGGAAAAGCTCAGCTCCCCGTGGGGCTTCGTGAGTATAGCCGGAGACATGAGCGTGTGGGGAACTGAGAGGGTCATAGCTGTGAAAGACCCCCTTTCAGGGGGTAGCCTCCTTCAGGGTGTAAATGCCGGAGACCTCTGTATATCTACCTCCGGCAACTACATAAGACAGCACATAGAACAGCGGGACGAGGACCTCCTTCAGGTGACGGTGGTTCATAGAGCCTGTGCTTTAGCGGACGCCTACGCCACAGCCCTCCTGTCCATGCCCCTGCACCTCCGCAGGAAGTTCATGGCTGAGAACCCCGATGTGGGAGTCCTTGAGCTTTACAGAGACGGCTCCCTTCACATGAACCCAGCCTTCAGAAGGAGTTTCAGGTTAATAATTTTCAAGGATAGGGAGTAACACCTACGGCGGAGCTGGATAAATTTAGATCAATAAGGAGGTCGGGGAAGAATGAGGGAGAGGATGCTAAGAAGGTTCCTTGAAGAGATCAACGCTGTGGGTGAGGAGAGTATAGGTGTCCGTCTGCCCGACGGGAGGGAAATACCAGAGGGAAGGGTTGACCATAGGGTCTCCTTTAAGAGCTGGAGCTCCCTGAGGAGAGTCCTCGCAGACCCTGAGATGGGCTTCGGAGAGGCTTACACGAGGGGAGAGGTAGAGGTTGAGGGTGAGCTTGAGAAGGTTCTCTTGGCGGGCAACAGGTACGTAAACAGGCTGGAGGGAAACAGGAACTTCTCCGCGTTCTTCTTCAAGGTTATAAATGGGGTGAGCTTTATAAACAAGCTTAAGGAGAGGGAAAACGTCAGGAGACACTACGACCTTGGCAACGAGTTCTATAGCCTCTGGCTTGATAGGTCAATGACATACTCCTGCGCCTTCTTTAGCTCGCCTGACATGAGCCTTGAGGACGCCCAGAGGGAGAAGAGGAGGATAATCTACGAGAAGTTGCAGCTCCAGGACGGAGACAGGCTTCTGGATATAGGTTGTGGCTGGGGCTCAATAATTCTGGAAGGCGCGGAGACCTACGATATTGAGTGTGTGGGTATAACCCTCTCGGAGAATCAGTACAGACATGTAGAGGAGGAGATAGATCGTAGGGGACTGAAGGGTAAGGTGAAGGTCTATCTTATGCACTACGCAGACCTTCCCGAGCTGGGAGAGAAGTTCAACAAGGTGGTGTCCGTGGGTATGTTTGAACACGTCGGTAGGGAACATTACAGAGCCTTCTTCAGGACGGTGAGTGAGGTCATGGATGAGGGAGGTCTCTTCCTTCTCCACACCATAGGTAAAGTCCATCCCGGCGTCCAGAGCAGGTGGATAAGGAAGTACATATTCCCGGGGGGGTACCTCCCCGGAATACCGGAGGTCATCTGCGCCTTTGAGGGTATGGACTTCTGTCTGATAGACATAGACGACTGGAGACTTCACTACTACCTAACCTTGAAGGAGTGGAGAAAGCGCTTCTGGGATAAGGTTGACGTTATATGGGAGCTCTACGGAGGGAAATTCGTAAGGATGTGGGATCTCTACCTTGCAGCCTCCGCGGTCTCCTTCCTAACGGGAAGCAACCACCTCTTCCAGTTCCTTCTCTCCAAGGGTGTCAAGAACGACTACCCGGTTATAAAGAGGAGCTTCTTAAGAGCTCCCGCCCTGCTTGGCTAAGCAGTCCTTCATGTCGCCTATGAACTCCTGTATGAAAGGGTCGGGCGAGTTCAGAACCTCCTCCGGCTCACCCATAGCCACCACGTTGCCCTTCTTCACAACCATCAGCCTGTCCGATATTGTGAAGGCGGATATCATGTCGTGGGTAACGACTATGGCGGTGGTTCCCGTCCTCTCTCTGAGCTGAAGTACGAGCCTGTCTATGACCCTGCTCGTTATAGGATCCAGCCCCGACGTGGGTTCGTCGTATATTATCAGCTTCGGGTCGGTGGCTATAGCCCTCGCTATGGATACCCTCTTTCTCATTCCTCCTGAGAGCTCAGAGGGCATGAGCTCCATAACGTCCTCGTCCAGGTCAACGAGCCTCAGCTTCTCAAGGGCGAGCTCCCTTATCTCTTTCCTACCCATGTTGGTGTGCTCAAGGAAGTAAAACCCAACGTTCTCCCAGACCTTAAGGCTGTCAAAGAGGGCACCCTCCTGGAAGACGTAACCTATGTTGCTCCTCAGCTCGTCCAGTTCCTGGAGGGAAAGTTTAGAGACGTCCTTCCCAAAGACGAGCACCCTACCGGAAGTCGGTTTCCAGAGACCTATTATGTGTTTCGTTATTGAGGTCTTCCCGCTACCGCTGCCGCCTATTATTGAGAATATCTCCCTCTCTCTAACCTCAAAGGACACGCCCTTGAGTATCTCCCTGCCCTCTATCTCCTTGTACAGGTTCTCAACCCGGACGACCACGTCCTTCACATCAGCCCCCCTCTCAGGTAGGGGTTAAACTTTCTCTCGTGTCCTATGGTGGTTTCCTCGTAATGCCCGCATATAACGAGTGTCTCGTCGGGAAGCTCAGTGAACACCCTCTCCAGCGACCTCCTCATCTTCTCAGGGTCTCCGCCGGGGAGGTCTGTTCTCCCTACGCTTCCTTTAAAGAGCAGGTCTCCCGCTATGAGGACACTCTCTTCCTCTATGTAGAAACAGCAGAGCCCCGGTGTGTGCCCCGGCGTGTGAAGAACCCTCATTTTAAGGTCTCCCACCTCTATCTCTATACCATCTTCCAAGAATTCGTCGGGTTCAGGGCAAGGTTCGGCGTTTATGTAGGCGGAAAATCCGCTCCATATCTCGTCCTTTATAAGGTAGACATCCTCCCTGTGAAGGTAAAAGGGCACGTCAAAGAACTCTTTAACCCTCTTCACCTGTCCCACGTGGTCTATGTGCCCGTGGGTGTTGACTATGCCTACGACCTCAAACTCCCTCGCGACCTCTATTATCCTTTCGGCGTCCGCCCCGGGATCTATTATCACCGCCTTTCCTGTGTTATCGTCAGCTACCACGGAGCAGTTCACGGCGAGAGGACCCACCGGTATGACCTCAATTACCGCACCCATGACTTCTTATCATACTACTCCTGAAGGTTGAGGTATACCACCGTCACCCCGGCGCCGCCCTCCTTTGGGTAGGCTTCCCTGTAGAACCTGACCCTGTCCGACTTAGACAGGAACTCGTGGACTACCCTCTTCAGCACCCCCTTGCCTATGCCGTGAACCACCTTAACGCTCTTGTGCCCAGCGGCGTAAGCCTCCTCCAGGAACTTCTCAAGCTCAAGGAGGGCTGTGTTCGCGTCCATACCTATAAGGTTAAGCTCTGTCTTTGAGATAGACCCCTTCGGGGTGCTGAGCTCCCTCTTTGGCGGGGGTTCCTTTACCTTCTTTAAGGAGTCAACGTCCACCCAGAGCTTCATGCCTTCAAGGTTCACGTAAGCTCGCCCCTCCTTTATCTGGGATACCCTGCCTCTCTTCCCCATGAACTCCACGAGGTCTCCGACCCTTATCTCCTCTTTCTTCTCTTTGGGTATGAACAGCTTTAGCTGTTTCTCCTGCTCCCTTATAAATTCCTCAAGCTCCTCCTTCGTCTTAGCCTTCTTGAGAACCTCCTGTCCCTCGGATACGAGCTTTCTCAGGTAGTCCTTTGCCTCCCTGTAGGCTTCCTTCCAGCCCCTCTTCTTGAACTCCATGTACTCCCTGTATAGCTCCTCGTACTTCTCCTTCTCCCTCGTGAGCTCTTCCCTCAACCTTTCCAGCTCGGACAGCTTCTCTTCGTACTCCCTCGTGTAGTCGGAGAGCTTCTCCATAGCGCTCATGTACTCCCTTCCAGCACTCTCTATGCTTGACCGAGCAACCTCTATAACCTCATCCGGTATTCCGCACCTCCTTGCTACCTCAAAAGCCATGCTCTCGCCTATGGTGTTGTAGGCTATCCTGTAGAGGGGCTTCAGGCTCTCCCTGTCAAAGAGGACGCTCGCCGGCACGAAGTAGTCGGAGTTTACCGCATAAACCTTTATGGGGGTGTGGTGTGTGTTGGCAAAGACCCACGCTTTGCGTTTTTTCAGGTACTCAAGTATTCCTATCCCTAAGGCTGAGCCTTCAACGGGGTCTGTCCCCGCACCCAGCTCATCCAGAAGGACGAGGGTGTTTCCATCGCTCCTGGGAAGGAACTCGGCTATGTTTGTCATGTGGGAGGAGAAGGTTGATAGGTTCTGCTCTATGCTCTGCTCGTCGCCTATGTCCACGAAGACCTTGTCAAACACCCTTATGGTGCTCTCCTCCGAGAGGGGAACCGGTATGGCACTCTGAACCATGAGAGCCACGAGACCGAGCGTTTTCAGGGCTACCGTCTTGCCGCCCGTGTTTGGACCCGTGAGTATGAGCCCCTTCTTCTCCTTCAGGACTATGTCCACGGGAACGGTTTCGGGGTCTATCAGACTCAGGAGGGGGTGCTTCACCTCAAGGAGCTCTACGTGCTCTCCAAGACGGGGAAAACTGCCATCGTAAGCCTCCGAGAGCTTCCTCTTAGCCTGAAGCAGGTCTACCCTTAAAAGGGCATCAAAGCTCTCCTCTATCTTCTGAGAGAAGTCACCGACGTAGGAGGTTATCCTCCTGAGTATCTTCCTGACCTCTTCCTCTTCCTTCGCCTTCAGCTCCGTGAGCTTGTTGTTCAGCTGTATTACGAACTGAGGCTCCACGTAGGTCGTGTATCCCGAGGAGGAGGTTCCGTGAACTATCCCGAAGACCTTCTTCACCTGAGAGCTCTTCACAGGTACGACATAGCGGTTGTTCCTGAGGGTTATTATTTTGTCCGCGAAGACCTTCTCGGCGTCGGGCCTCTTAAAGAGGCTCTCAAGCCTGTCCATAACCTCCTTCTCTATGCCCCTTATACCCCTGCGAACCTTCAGGAGTTCTTCGCTCGCTTCGTCCTTCACAAAGCCTCTCCTGTCAACGCTGGACTCTATGAGGTTTTCCAGGGACGAGAAGAGGTGTAACCTCCGGGATAGCCTCCTCAGGGGAGCTTCGCTCTCCGCAGCTTTACCCACCACCTTCCTTACTTCCCTAATGAGCTTCAGTGTGTTCAGGAGGGTGAGCAGCTCCTCCACGCTCACCACAGCGCCCTCTATACGGGCTCTCTTGAGGGTCTCTCTGATATCTTCAAAGCTATACAGCGTAAGGTCTTCTATACTTTTGAAGGACTTGAAGAGCTCTATCTCGGCGCTCAGCTCCTCTCTATCGGTTATGGGTTTGATCGCATCTATGACTTCCCGGGTCGCTGTAGAGTGGGTGAATTCCTTTAGCTTCTCCTTTACCTTGTGGAACTCAAGCTTCTGTAAATCCTGCTCTCTCATAGATTGAGAACGTCAAACATGGTGTACATACCCGGTTCTTTGCCCTTTATCCACTTGGCAGCCTCCACCGAGCCCTTGGCGAAGGTATCCCTTGATGTCGCCCTGTGCGTGAGCTCTATCCTCTCCCCGAAGCCGAGGAAGTAAACGGTGTGGTCTCCCACAACGTCTCCCCCTCTGACCGCGAACACACCAAGCTCTCCCTGCTCTCTGGGTGCTTCTCCCTCCCTTCCGTGCACCACCTTCTTCAGGTCTGCTGTCTCCTTCAGTATTTCGGTGAGCTTGACCGCCGTCCCGCTGGGCGCATCCTTCTTGAACCTGTGGTGTACCTCCACAACTTCCATGTCAAAGTTCTTATCCTTGAGAACCCGTGCGGCGGTCTCAACGAGCTTGAACAGGAGGTTGACACCCAGGCTCATGTTGGGTGAGAGCAGAACCGGGGCGTTCTTGGAGCACTCCTCTATGTCCTTTACCTCTCCCTCGGTAAAGCCCGTCGTTCCTATAACCACAGCCTTCCCGTCAAGGGTCGCCAGCTTTGTATGTCCCACAGCCGCGGTGGTATTTCCTGAGAACTCTATAACCACATTGCAGGATGGGAGGAGCTCCTCAAGCCGGCTCGTCAGGAGAACCCCTCTGAGCTCCTCCTTGGATAGAGCCTCACCTAAGTCAAGGGAGGGTATGCAGTCCGGGTGTTCAACACCCCCGACCACCTCAACCTCAGGGTCTTGAAGGGAAAGCTCTATTATCCGCCTGCCCATACGACCGAGAGCACCACAGACAACCACCCTCGTGCTCATCACTCCTCCTCGCCGAATATCATGTTCTCAAGCTCTTTCACAGCCTCATCAGCCTGTTCTGGAGGCACGACCGAAGGATAGAGGGCTACCCTTACCCCCTCTTTGAAGAGGAACTTGGCTATGAGATCCTGAAGTTTTTCCAGCTCCTCGGGGGTGAGGTCATCCCTTATACTCTCCTCAACCTCCTTGTCGGTAACGAAGAAACCCACAAGGGCAAAGGGAACTGCAACATACTGTTCTTCCATAACCCACCTCGCAAAGCGTTTTTAGTAATAATATCATCTACAGGATATGGGAAAAAGGTTTAAATCGCTTAAGTTCAGGATAATTCTTGCTCTCATGCCCCTGGCGGTTCTGCTTACGAGGGTTCTCGCAAGGACTATACGCTGGAGAAAGAGGTACGACTTCAGCAGGGACAGGAAGACCATATACGCGGTCTGGCACGGACAGGCTTTAGCCCTCGCCATGTTCAGCATGGACAGAGGTATATACGGGCTCGCAAGCAGGTTCAGGGACGGTGAGATCGCGGCTATTCTCCTTAGGGGTCTTGGCTTCAACGTGGTCAGGGGATCTACGGAGGAGGGTAAGGCTGAGAAGGGTGGCAGGACTGGAGCTCTTCAGCTCATAGAGGTTCTAAAGAGGGGCGAGAACGTGGCGATAACCGTTGACGGTCCTAAGGGTCCTCCCTTCAAGGTCAAGAAAGGCGTGGTTTTCCTTGCCCAGAAGACGGGGGCTAAGATAGTTCCCGCGGTGGTCAGGTTTGAGCGTGCCAAGGTTCTGAACTCCTGGGACAGGTTCACGGTGCCCTACCCCTTTACTCGCGGAGAGGTGCTGACGGGCGAACCCATAACCGTGAGCGAGGAGGACAGCCTTGAGGCTAAGAGGCTTGAGCTGGAGAAAGCCCTTTACGAACTCTCTTCGGAGGTTTCCTCTTAGGAGGGTAAACCCAGTCGGCCACCTTAGGTGCCAACACGAACAGGAAGCTACCTAACAGGGCTGTTGCAAATATGAAGGGTATGGAGAGTAGCTTCACGGTGGGCTCTAAGGAGGCTATTATCACCGAGAACTCCCCTCTGGGAACGAAGGACAGGGATGTCCTGAGCCTCGCCTTCCTCTTCATGCCGTAAAGGTACGCTGCCATATACGTGGATATAACCTTGAGGAGCACTCCCAGAGCTATGAGCAGGAGAAGGAAATGGATCTGTTCGGGCACGACCAGTTCACTCTCGTAGGCGAAGAAGAAGAAAAAGACCCCTATAGATAGCTCCTTGAAGGCGGAGAGGTGGTGCTCTATGTTCTCCATTACACGGGTCTCCGGGATGAGAACGCCGAGCAGGAAGGCTCCCAGAGCCTCCGACAGACCCGCCTCCTTGAAGAGTATTCCCACGGCGAGAACGCCACCGAGGAGGAAGAATACGAAGTTGTCGTCCTCGGAAACCCTGTCAAGCCAGCTCCTTATCTTCGGCAGCAGGAATGTGTAGAGGAGATAGAAGAGGGCGAGAACGAGCAGGATCTTGAAGAGGCTTATGGGGATCGTCTTGGGCTCTAAGGAGCCGAACTCGCTCATGGGTATGAGAACCGAGAGCAGTATTATCGCGACGAGGTCTTCAAATATCAGTATCCCTATAAGGAGCTCCGCTTCGGGTGAGGCGAGCCTCTTGAAGTCCATGAGGAGCTTGGCAACTATTGAGGTGCTGGAGGGATAGAAAACACCTGCTATTATCAGGGACGTTATAGGGCTGAAGCCAAAGAGCATAGCGAGAAAGAATACGGGAAAGAAGTTGAAGAGGAGGTCAACCATACCGGGCTTCCACACGGAGACCATACCCTTCAACCTCTCAAAGGAGTACTCAAGCCCTATGAAGAAGAAGAGGAGTATGATTCCAGCCTCTTTGAAGAGTTCAAGGGGCTCGGTGCTTTCGTGGGGCAACCACAGCTTGGCGAGAAAGCCAACGAGGAGGAAGGATATTATCGGCGGTATCTGGATCTTGCGTAATACGTAGGAGGATAAGAACATCAGTATAAAGAGAAGGTTTATCTGAAGCAGGGAGAGGGAGTGTTCCATCGTTCAGGTTGAGCAGTCTCCGCAGTACTCAAGGAAGTTCTTGATCTGTTTTCTCGTTCCTGCGACGACAAGTATATCTCCGCTGACTATCCTTGTATCGTTGGGGTCAGGATTCACGAGCATGTCCCCGTCCCTTATTATCGCGACTATGGAAGCACCCGTCTTCTTCCTTATCTGAGCCTCAGCTATCGTCTTATTTATGAGGTTAGACCCACCTCCCACCTTTACCCACTCCATTACCATCTCTTTCATGATGAGCTCCATCTTCTCTGGAGCTACGGGCTGGTAGGTTGTCCCTGCGAGAAGGAAGCCGAGCTCCTTCGCCTCGTCCTCGGTAAGGGATATCACGCAGGTGGGCTCTTCCTCCTCGTCCTCAATTATGTATATCTCCCTCCTTCCCGTGTTGTGGATTATTAGGGTGAGTTCCCCTCCGTCCTCCAGCTCAAGGGTGTACCTCTTACCAACGCCGGGAAGGTCTGTCTCTCTGAAATGCATATCCTCACTCCACCCAGTAGTTGGGAGCCTCCCTCGTTATCTGGACATCGTGGACGTGAGACTCCCTGTAGCCTGCCCACGTTATCCTCACGAACTTAGCTTTCTCCTGCAGTTCCTTCACCGTCCTGCAACCCGTGTAGCCCATGCCAGACCTGAGCCCTCCGACGAGCTGGTATATTATCTCACTGAGCCTGCCTTTGTAAGGGACTCTTCCCTCAATTCCTTCGGGAACGAACTTCTCAAGCTTATCCTGCCCGTACCTGTCGGAGGAGTGCCTTGATACCATGGCGCCGAGGGAACCCATGCCCCTGTACACCTTGTAAGCCCTTCCCTGGTAGTATATAGTCTCTCCGGGAGCTTCCTCCGTTCCCGCCAGCAGGTTGCCCAACATGACAACGTTAGCCCCGGCGGCGAGCGCCTTAACTATGTCTCCCGAGTACCTTATGCCGCCGTCCGCTATAACGGGTATGTCTTCCTCCCTCGCCACGCTGTAAGCGTCCATTATCGCACTTATCTGGGGAACTCCTACGCCGGCAACTATGCGGGTCGTACAGATAGACCCGGGACCGACCCCTATCTTTACAGCGTCCGCACCCGCCTCTATGAGCGCCTTCGTTCCCTCGGCGGTGGCTACGTTCCCGGCGACGACCTGCAACTCCGGGAACCTGGCTTTGACCTTGCTGACCGTTTCCAGAACCCTCTTGGAGTGCCCGTGGGCGGTGTCAACCACTATGAGGTCAACCCCGGCTTCAACGAGGGCTGAGACCCTGTCAAGGGCGTCCTCGCCCGTTCCCACGGCGGCGCCCACCCTGAGCCTGCCTATCTCATCCTTGCAGGCGTTGGGGTACTGCTTTCTCTTAACTATATCCTTTATGGTTATGAGCCCCTTTATCCTGCCCTCGCTGTCAACTATGGGGAGCTTCTCCACCTTAAACTTCTGGAGGAGCTCGGTTGCTTCGTCAAGACCTATCCCCTCCTCCGCCGTTACGAGGTTTTCCTTGGTCATGAACTGGGTTACGGGCTTGTCGTAGTCCGAGGGTTTTATGAACCTCAGGTCTCTGTTGGTGAGTATCCCCACGAGTTTCTCCTCTTCGTCAACGACCGGGACACCCGATATCTTGTACCTCTCCATTATCTCAAGGGCTTCCCTGACGGAGGCTTCCGGACGCACCGTAACGGGGTTCAGTATCATCCCGCTCTCCGACTTCTTTACCTTTTCAACCTCCCGAGCCTGCTCCCCTATCGGCATGTTCCTGTGGATCACGCCCAGCCCACCCTCTCGGGCTAAGGCTATCGCAAGGCGTGCCTCCGTGACCGTGTCCATCGCCGCTGAGACTATAGGTATGTTGAGCCTTATCTTCCGGGTTATGTATGTGGAAACGTCCACCTCGTGGGGCAGGACTTCGGAGTAGTCGGGAACGAGAAGAACATCGTCAAAGGTCAAGCCTTCCTTTAAAAACTTATCAACCTCTACCATACATATATTATACAGAGCTCAGGGCTTTCTTATAAGCCACTTTCCGTCCCTGTTCCAGAGCTCGGCTCTCCTCTCCACCTCACGACCGTCGGGCAGTGTCAGCACGTAATAGACAAAGGCTCTATCTCCGAGCATCTCCGTCTCAAGTATCTCTATCTCCGTGTTCTCAAAGGCTATCCTGTCAGCGTTCACCATGAGTCTGTGCAGGTAGGTGGTCAGGAAGAAGTAAATACCTCCGGCTGTAAGTATGAATAGGACGCCTACGGCGTAAAGGACGTACTTCCTGTTCTCTGGGGAGACAAAGTTCTCTATCAGCCAGCAGTTTAGCATGGTGCTGAAGGGGTTCAATCCCGTGAGTCTTATAACAACACTCATCAGGGCAAGGACTACCGCAGCTCCGAGAGCTTCCTTCATGTAACCCCACTCCCCGGCAGGGTTGTATCTGAGCCCGGCGGCTGACTTCACATCACCGGAGGACAGGAGGGAGTGATACAGCTTAACAACCTCTTCGGGTGACGATCCTCCAACGTATGAAGTGCACCCCGCCACAAAGAGTGCCCCAAGAAAAAGTAGACTAACAAGCGCCTTTGAGCTCAAGTAGTATTTCATATACAAGCCTTCCCGGTATGTTTAGAGCCTGCTCTATATGCTGGTCTGAGAGCTCCTCAAGGGTTCTGAAGTAGTGGTAAAGCTCAAAGAGCTCAAAGATACAGCAGAAGAGTTCCCTTTCAAGGTCTTCAAGGTCTTGCTTGACCTCCTCCTTCTGTTCTCCTGTACTGAGGCTTTCGTACACCTCCCTGTTCGCCTTTATCTCTTCAACGAGCTCCTTTATGTAGCTCTTCATCTTCTGGTGGTAGTCCTCTATCTTTTCGGGCAGTATCTCCGATACCTTCTTCTCCTCCTTCTCCGCGAGCTTCTTGTAGAGCTCCTTCAGCTCCTCGTGCTCTTTGATCTTCTGTATGCAGGGTCCGATGCACTCAAGTATCGTTCTCTTCTTCTCTTCCATGACCACCCTCCAGAATTTAAGATAGGTTTACAGCTCCTCAGAATCCACAACAATGGTTACAGGTCCCCAGTTTCTTATGAAGACATCCATCATAGCCCCAAAGACACCAGTTTCAACCCTAACCCCCTCTTTCCTGAACCTCTCAACGAAGTTGTTGTACAGCTCCTCAGCCCTGCCAGGTTCCTCAGCGAGTTCAAAGCTCGGTCTTCTCCCCTTCTTGACGCTCGCATAGAGGGTGAACTGGGAGATTACGAGAACCTCCCCTCCTATGTCCAGAAGCGAGTGCTGAAACTTTCCCCTCTCGTCCTCAAATATCCTGAGGTTTGCTATCTTTCGCACGAGCTTGTCAATGTCCTCTTCCGTATCGCCCTTCTTAACACCGAGGAGTACGTTCAGCCCCCTGCCTATCCTTCCCACAACCTTTCCATCAACCTTTACGTAAGACTCCTCCACCCTTTGAACTACCGCTCTCATGAAAGAAGATTATATTTTGACCTAAAAGACAACGGGAGGGAAGCTATGGAGGAGCAAGGTCTCAAGTTAGAGGAACTATACCAGCTCATGGAGGAGGTAGACTCCCTCCAGAGCCCCGGGAGAAAGGAGGTTGAGGAGATAAACTACAGGCTCAGGAAGTTCCTTGAAAGCCTCCTGATAGCCTCCAACTATGACTACGAGCTCCTTGACCTCTACTACAGGGTGGGAGAGAACTACGAGGAGATAAGGGGAAACCCAAAGAGAGGAATTGAAAGGATAAGAGAACTCCTTATAGCGGTTGCAGCCAAGCTTGAGAGGGGGTAGAGGCTACCTGATGTCCCATATTATCACCCTGCCCCTGTCATCTCCCGATATGAGCCTCCTGCCGTCAGGAGAGAACCTGAGCCTGAGCACAGCACCCTTGTGTCCCCTCAGCGTGCCCACGAGGGAGAAGTCCTTGGCATTCCACAGCTTTATGACGGGATCGAACCCGGCGGTGGCTATGAGTCCACCTTTTGGCGAGTAGTGGACGGTGTATATAGCACCCTCGTGAGCTTTCACCTTGAACAGCCCACGCTTTGCGGACACGTCCCAGACTATAAGGTAACCGTCGTTCCCAACGGAGACGAGGCGCTTCCCGTCTGGTGAGAATGAGAGATCGTACACGTAGTCCTCATGCCCTTCAAGGACTACCGATGAGCCGTCGGGGTACCACAGCCTCACCGTGGTGTCCTTGCTGGCGGAGGCAAAAATGTCCTCGGCTGGAGAGAAGTCTATTGAGAACACCCAGCCGCTGTGTCCCTCAAACTTGTTTATGAGCTTCCAGTCGGTAGCGTTCCAGAGCCTTATCTCCCAGAGGTCGTCTCCCGAAGCGAGCCGTCTGCCGTGCCGCGAGAAGGCGAGAGCCCTGACGTACTCCTCGTGATCCTTTAAAACCTTTACGAGCTTACCCGTAGGAAGCCTCCAGACCTTTATGAGCATGTCATCGCCGGCGGAGGCTATAAATCCTCTCTTGTTTATAGCCACGGACAGAACCTGTCCGTTGTGGCTCTTGATGTCTAGGATTTTCTTTCCCTGCAGAGTCCATACCCTAACGAAGCCGTCGTCTCCGCATGTGACGAAGAACTTGCCCGCGAGGTCAACGTCCCTCACAGCACCCTTGTGGGCTTCTATAACCGTCTGAGAAAAGGAAACTATCACCGCGAATAGTAGAGCTAATAAGCCTGCACCCATATCTACCCCCCTTTAATGTATATTCGGTTTCTAAAAGGTCTGTGAACCTCTCCGCCCTTACGGACGGAGCTTCGTGTGGGTTTGGACACTCATAGTGTCCCTTACCACAACGGGCAGGTTCACTATGCCCCTACTCCTGCCCATACCTACATACAAAGGTATGGTGGAGCTACTTCCCTTAAGCTTGCAAAATACCCTCAATCTCACGGGCTTCCCCAGAGCAGTCGTCAGGTCAAACCTCCCAAGCCTATTGAGCATATTCCTTACCGCATTCGCATCTGCGTTAAGAAGACCAAGTGAGCTTCTAAAAAGCCCTCTCTCTATTCTCGCTTCAGGAGTGTAGTTATCTTTGCTAACTCCACAGCTCAATGTAGAGTCCACTCCTGAAGTGTATGCCTCTGACACATACTCAACCTCTATCCCATATTCCTCTCCCTTGTATTCTAGATACTCCTTCACCTTCCCATGTGGTAGCAAACTCCATATCTGGTCTGCTACTGAGCTTAAGTCGCTTTCCCTGTTCTTGTTCTTTACCGCATCTCCTACGTAGATTTCCCTGACTCCGTATTTGAGTGCAAGTTCAAGTATGAGATTGGATACCGTGTGTGCATAGTGTCTTAGTAATCTCTTTATTTTTATCCATAGCTTGTTTATCCTTTCCTCTACCCTGTGGTGTGGTAGCCCTTTACTCTTGAGATTGTCTCTTCTGCCTTGGAGCTTTGCTATCTTCTTTAAGTATTTCCTAAGCAAAAACTTTAGCCCTCTTCCATCTATTATGTAGGGAGTTTTTACTCCTTCTATACCTACAACCATGAAGTTCCCTGAGTTAGGGTATATGGTCATTACCTTGTTACCCTCATGCTCTTTTATCTCTACTTCATTCTCATAGATTACGTGAAGCTCAAACTCTTGTCCTTTAGGGACTATCTGGACGTTCCTTATGAGTTTCTCTTCCAGCTCAAGCCCTGTTTCTAACCACAGATACTTGACGTGTATGTCGTGCTTTTCTTTGAGCCACGTTATTAGTGCTTTGGAAATGGAGAGCCTTATCTTGGTTCCTACTATCTTAAATCCTGTCCTGTCGTATGTAAGGGTTCTATGCGGTCTCTTCTTGTGTCTGAATTTGGGAGGTTTTATCTCCTGTCCTTTGAACCTCTGAGGGTCTTTGAGGTAGTCAAACCAATTCTTGTATGCCCTTACGAGTTCGTCAAGGACTATCTGGGCTGAGCGGGATTGGAGGGATTTTAGGTGGATTGAGGAACCTAATTTATTGTAGAGGTCAAACATATTCACTTTGGCGAGCTTGTTTTTGAGAAGATACAGAGCTTGGTTGTAGAGCTTACCTGAATGGTAGGTGAGGTGACCTAAGACTACTTTGTATTCTGGAGGTAGGTCGTTTAACGTTATTACCAAGCATCTTAGACTTTTTACAGCCGTCATATCTATATTTTAACGCCCTTGCGGGCGACACTCCGTATCTCCTCCCTTACGGAAGGAGTCTTGGAGTGTTTTTCTTGAGATAAATAGTAAAATATGGAAACTATGAAGGTTAAGGATAAAGTCAGGGTTGTTATAGAAGGCAAGGAGGTTGAGGTTGAAAAGGGCACGACCCTCGGAGAGATCTTTGAGAAAGCGGGTATAAAGGACGCCCTTGGAGGAAAGCTGGGGGACAGGATAATAGACCTCCAGACACCCATAAATGAAGGTGGAGAGATAAAGCCCATATATAAGAACGACCCAGAGAGCCTTGAGATCATGAGGCACTCCCTCGCCCATATAATGGCACAGGCGCTCAAGGAGCTTTACGGCGCGGAGGTGGTTCACCTGGGTGTGGGACCCACCACGGAAGAGGGCTTTTACTACGATGTTGAAGTGGAAGGGCACAGGATAACGGAGGAAGACCTGCCCAAGATAGAGGAGAAGATGAGGGAGATAATCAAGAGGGACTACCCCATACTCCGCAAGGAGCTGGAGAGAGACGAGGCTATAAAGCTCTTTAACGATCTCAAGGAGAAGTACAAGATAGACATAATCCAGAGGATATCTCCCGAGGACGTTATATCCGTCTATCAACAGGGAGATTTCATAGACCTGTGCAGAGGACCCCACCTGCCTTCTACAGGAAAGGCTGGATCTTTCAAGCTCACCTCCATATCGGGAGCCTACTGGCTCGGGAAGGCAGACCAGCCCCAGCTCACCAGAATCTACGGAATGGCTTTCTGGTCGGACAAGGAGCTGAGGCAGAGGCTCAGGTTCTACGAGGAGGCTAAGAAGAGAGATCACCGAAAGCTGGGTAGGGATCTTGAGTTCTTCATGATAGACGAAAACGTGGGAGCAGGACTCGTTCTCTGGCTACCGAGAGGTTCTATCTACCGCAAGGTTCTTGAAGACTACTGGAAGGAAGAGCACATAAAGAGAGGGTACCAGTTCGTCTATACCCCACACGTGGGTAAGTCCAAGCTCTGGGAGATAAGCGGACACTTGGAATGTTACAAACCCAACATGTTCCCAGCCATGGAGATGGAGGGAGAGGAGTACTACGTGAAGCCTATGAACTGCCCCTTCCACATAGCCATATACAAGAGCAAGGTAAGGAGCTACAAGGATCTCCCCGTGAAACTCGCGGAGCTGGGCACCGTTTATAGATACGAGATGTCGGGAGTCCTTCACGGACTTCTGAGGGTGAGAGGCTTCACTCAGGACGACGCCCACATAATCTGCACACCCGAACAGGTTGACGAGGTGATAAGGGATACCCTTGACCTCGCCCTTTCAATGCTCAAGGACTTCGGCTTTGATGACTTCAAGATATACGTCTCCACAAGACCCGAGGACGCCATAGGTTCGGACGAGCAGTGGGAGGTCTCGGAGAACGCCCTCAAGAAGGCGGTGGAAGATCTCGGGTACACCTACGAGATAGACGAGGGCGGCGGAGCCTTTTACGGACCCAAGATAGACGTGAAGATAAGGGACGCCATAGGTAGGCTCTGGCAGTGTTCCACCATTCAGTTTGACTTCAACCTCCCCGAACGCTTTGACATGACCTACGTGGGACCCGACAACAAGAAACACAGACCCTACATGATCCACAGGGCGTTCTTGGGATCCATAGAGAGGTTCACGGGCATACTCCTTGAACATTACGCAGGGCTATTACCGGTTTGGCTCTCACCCACTCAGGCGAGGATAGTCCCCATAGCGGACAGGCACCTTGAGTACGGAAGGAAGGTTCTCTCAAGGCTCCAGGAAGAGGGCTTCCGGGTGGATATGGACGAACGGGACGAGAGGATGAACGCCAAGATAAGGGAAGCGGAGCTCATGAAGATACCCTATGTCCTCGTTGTGGGTGATAGGGAGGTGGAAGCTGGAACCGTGTCCGTCCGTAGCAAGAAGGAGGGCAATCTGGGAAGCATGAGCCTTGAGGAGTTTATAGAGCACCTCAGGGAAAAGGTTGAGAGGAAGGAGTAGGTGAGCTGCCCGAGCACGCCGGTGGGGGAGTTCCTGATAAAGCCCCTCTGCCCGGTAGCCAAGCCCCTCTTCAAAAAGGTGTTCAAGGTAAAGGTCTTTGGTGACGAGAACCTACCCCGAAGGGGTTCATACATAGTCGCTTCCAATCACAGGAGTCATCTTGACCCTCCCGTTCTTAACTCAGCCTTTCCTGAGCCTCTCGTCTTCCTCGCCAAGGAGGAGCTCTTCAAACCACCTTTAGGCTGGATCATAAGACACATGAGGGCTGTTCCCATAAAGAGGGGTTCGGGCGATGTGGACACTCTGGAGATGACCCTTGAGCTCCTTCACAGAGGTTGTAAGGTTGCCATATTCCCCGAGGGGACGAGGGCGAGACCCGGGGAGTTCCTGAGACCGAAGCCTGGCGTTGGCTTGCTGGCTGTGAAAAGCGGGGTTCCGGTTGTGCCCGTCCTGATTGAGGGAACCGACAGGGTATTCCCCAGAGGGGAGAGGTTTCCAAAACCGGGACACCCCATAGAGGTCTACATAGGAAGACCTAAACTCTACGCCGGGTATGAGGACAACCTGAAGGGCTACAGGAGGGCGGCTTTGGAGATCATGGAGAGCATCAAGAACCTGCGCCCTCCTCGTCCTTCATGAGTTTGTAAACGAAGGCGTCCCTGAGGGCTATCCAGGAAGCCTCTATAACGTTTTCTGAAACGCCCACAGTTCCCCACTTCCTCCTGTCATCTCCGGACTCTATCAGCACCCTCACCCTTGCCGATGTGCCGGATGACTCGTTTATTATCCTGACCTTGTAGTCTATCAGCTGCATGTCCCTGAGATTCGGGTAGAACTCCTCAAGGGCTTTCCTGAGGGCTCTGTCCAGGGCGCTTACGGGACCGTTCCCGAGGGCTGCGGTGTGCTCGTCCACACCACCCACGCCGAGCCTGACGGTCGCCTCGGAGGTCGGTATATCGTCGTTTCTCCTCTTGGCTATCAGAACCCTGTAGGCGTCAAAGTCAAAGTAGTCCTTCACCAGTCCAAAGTGCCTCTTGCAGAGGAGCTCCAGAGAAGCCTCCGCAGCCTCAAAGTGGTAGCCCTCACTCTCTAACTCCTTTATCTTCTCTATGAGCTTGAGTAACTCGGGTGACCTCTCGTCCACCTCTATACCGAACTCCCTTAGCTTGTACAGGAGGTTGCTCCTGCCTGCAAGGTCTGAAACTGTTATCCTCCTCCTGTTGCCCACGAGTTCAGGGTCTATGTGTTCGTAGGTCATAGACTTCTTCATTACCGCGGAGGCGTGGACACCACCCTTATGGGCAAAGGCACTCTCACCCACGTAGGGCATGTTCCTCGGCAGTGGCATGTTGGAGAGCTCAGCAACGAACCTCGCCAGCTCGGTAAGCCTCCTCAGGCTATCTTCGGGAACCGCTTTAAAGCCCAGCTTGAGCTGAAGGTTGGGTATTATGGAGCAGAGGTTGGCGTTCCCAGTCCTCTCGCCTATGCCATTTATAGTCCCGTGAACCTGCCTCGCACCGGCAAGGACAGCCATGAGGGAATTGGCAACGGCGGTCTCCGAGTCGTTGTGGGCGTGTATCCCCACCTTAGCCCCGGGGAACCTCTTCACCACCTCGGTGGTTATCTCATGAACCTCGTGGGGTAGCCTGCCTCCGTTGGTGTCACATAGGACGACCCAGTCCGCCCCTCCTCTGAGCGCAGAGTCCAGGACGGCGAGGGCGTAGTCGGGGTTAGCCCTGTATCCGTCAAAGAAGTGCTCGGCGTCAAATATCACCTCTTCCACGTACTTCTTCAGGAACTCCACAGACTCGTAAACCATCTCCAGGTTCTCGTCAAGGGTGGTCTTGAGGGCGTCCGTCACGTGTAAGTCCCAGCTTTTCCCGAAGATGGTTATGACCGGAACCTCAGCCTTTATGAGAGCCTCTATCTGCTTGTCCTCTTTCACAGACTTATTAGGTCTCCTCGTTGAACCGAAAGCCACGGGCTTTGCATGGTTGAGCTTCACGTCCTTTATCTTCTGGAAGAAGAGGTTATCCTTGGGGTTGGCGTAGGGCCACCCTCCCTCTATGTAGTCTATACCGAACTCGTCAAGCTTCTGGGCTATACGCAACTTATCCTCAAGGGAGAAGTTCACACCCTCAGCCTGCGAGCCGTCTCTAAGCGTTGTGTCGTATATATATACCTTTTCCATGTTTGATAATAATAGACTATATCTCGTCCCTTTCAATCAGATTTTCAAGAACCTTGAGCAGGAAGACCATGTCGTCGGGGTTCTGGTAGGAGAGGACTACATCCGTCCCCTCCAGAAGTCTGCGAGCCCTTTCCCTATCAAGGTTGGAAAGGACATAGGCTACCATGGAGCAATAGACCCAGTCCTCGTGGGAAGGCTTCATATCAAGGACTTTCAGCAGTGTCTCTCTGTAAGAGGGCTCCTCCTTTGATAGCCTGAGTAAGGCTATGGCAAACCAGCCTATATCCCTTCCCATGTTTAACAGCCCCCTCTTCCCGTTCTCAACGTCAAGGTATCTGTAAAGCCCTTCAGGGGTAAGCAGGTTATCTGTGATATACTCTGCACAGCCGAAGGCTGTCCTCTTAAAACTCTCTTTACCGGTTATCCTGTAGAGTTCAAGGAGGGCTAAGATGGCTTTGGCGTTGTCCTCCACGATTAGGGCAGTGTCCGTGGGTGGTGGTTTCCTCCTGCGTCTCCTCTCCGGCGAGAGGTTGTAGTAGTCCGGGTCGGACACCTGAGCGTTCAGAAAGCAACCGCTACCGCGGTGATATAAAAAGGAGATCAAGTATCTGTGGGTGCCCAGTGCGGTTTTGAGGAACTCCTCTTCGCCGGTTTTCTCGTACGCCCTTAGGAGAGCTGTGACCATGAGCGCGTTTACCCTGAGGGACTTGGAGGTCTCAAAGTAGAACTCGTAGGCTCGTGTCCTGTCGTAGAAGTTGAAGAAGCCACCGTCCACCGGATCGTATAAGAACTCTATGTCCTTCTTCAGGGAGAAGAGAACCTCTTCCTCCATCGTCCCTATGTCCAGAAGGTAAGCGTACGTCAGAGGCGTGCTCCACTTGAACAGGCTCCCTCCCTCCGAGGGCGAAGAGAATCCTCCAAAGGACGGGTCGTACCTGCTCTCAAGATCTCTCAGGTATAAATTGAGCAAGAGGTTGTAGGTCTTCTCGTCCACCCTATTTAGGGTGAAGACCTCCTTCCTCTCCGTGGGCTGGACACTTCCCTGAAGGGCTTAAGGAGAGAATGTCCTTGAGGTCTTCCGCTCTGACGGAACCGTGGAAGCTGAGCAGCACCCTGCCCCTCGGGCTAAGGACTACGGTGAAGGGCGTTCCCCTCCCCCCAAAGCTCAGGAATAGGTCTCTGTCCCTGTCGCTGTCCAGAAGGAGGGGGATAAAGTTGCCTGATATGTAAGGTGCCACTCTGGAGAGCTCCTTCTCGTACTCCCTGCACCAGCTACACCACAGGGCTGAGAAGTACAGGAATACAGGTCTGCCTCTTTTTTCAGACTCCCTAAGAGCGCTATGGTACTCTTTCCTCCACTCTATCCCGGAGACGTTCCTCTCGGGCAGCTTCCGGTCGCAACCTAAGGTCAGGAGTAAAACCAGAAGGGGTAAGAGTACCTTCACCTTACGTTATGAATTTAAGGCTCTGGGTAATTCCTTCTACAGGGTTGGGGTAAGTAAAGCGGGCGACGGGACTTGAACCCGCGACCTCCTGCTTGGGAAGCAGGCGTTCTACCACTGAACTACGCCCGCTTATGAATAAAATTATAAGCTCATCTACCGCAGAGTCGTTCGCAGGGGATACCGTCTCCGTCGCCGTCAAGTCTTTTCAGCCCGCAGCTACGCAGGTAGAAGAGGGCTTCCTCGCAGGAGCTCATCTGGGAGCAGTAAAGCTTGCGACCGCACCTGTATCTATCTTCAACACGCCTCTCGTGCCTTGGTTTAGCCCACACTCCCCTACCTTCTCTCACCGCGAAGCGGTAGGCTCTTCTGAGACGTTCCGCGTGCTTGACGTTCGGTGGAATGGTCAGCAGACTTCCGTATCCGTTCATCAGTATGACTTCGTTCAACATCCTGCCGTCGGGCAGGTAAACGTAAGCCAGCAGACGACTGTACCTGTCCCTTCTCTCTATGTCAAACTCAAGCCTGACCCTCGTCCCCGGAGGAATGAGCCTGACCACGAAAGCCTTTGCCCTTGCACCCAGACTGAGCACCTCTATGGGTGTGCCGAACTCTCTCTGTTTGAAAGCCCGCCTGTTCAGTGAACTCTCCGGGGTGTCCACACCTATAAGCCTCACCCTCTCCCCCGAGCACAGGAAGGTGTCTCCGTCTATCACCCTCTCAACCACGCAGTCGTATGCAAAGACCGAGAGAGAAAACAGCAAAAGTGAAAGGAGCAGCCCCATTGAAGAAAATATAAGATAATATTCACCCATGCGTGTCCTGATAACGGGAGGAGCAGGTTTTATAGGCTCAAACATAGCCTTCGCCCTTCAGGAGAAATACCCCCAGGCTAAGGTGTATCTGCTTGACGACTTCTCTTCTGGACACTTCAAGAACCTGATAGGCTTCAGGGGTGAGGTCATAACCGGGGACATAAGGGACAGGGAACTCTGGGAGGAACTAAGGAGACGCCACGCCTTTGACGTCATATACCACGAGGCGGCGATAACGGACACGACGGTAACCGACCAGAAGCTCATGATGGAGACCAACGCCGACAGCTTCAGGTACATCCTTGACTCAGCCCTTGAGTGGGGAGCAAAGGTCATATACGCTTCCTCGGCGGGCGTTTACGGAAATACGGTGCCTCCGATGAGGGAGGACTCTGGGCTTGAGCCCGAGAACGTTTACGGCTTCTCAAAGCTGATGATGGACTATATAGCCCGTGATTACCTGGAACGCTACCCAGAGCTAAAGGTCGTGGGGTTCAGATACTTCAACGTTTACGGACCCAGGGAGAGCTACAAGGGCAAGACCGCCAGCATGATATACCAGCTTGCTGTGAAGATGATGCACGGACAGAAGCCGAGAATATTCAAGTGGGGTGAGCAACGGAGGGATTTCGTTTACATAAAGGACGTGGTTAAAGCGAACCTACTCGCCCTTGAGAGGGACGTGTCCGGTGTGTTTAATGTAGCCACGGGCGTAGCCCGTAGTTTCAACGAAATAATAGAGATACTTAACAGAGAGCTCGGAACCGACCTTGAGACCGAGTACTTTGACTGCCCCTACGACTTCTACCAGGAGCATACGGAGGCTGATATAAGCAGGGCAAAGAGCGAGCTGGGCTACGACCCCGAATACACCCTTGAGGAGGGTATAAAGGACTACCTCCGCCACATAAAGGCTTAGTACTTCCTCTCCGCCGGCTGATACTTGGTTATCCTGACCGGCGCGTAGTCTATCTTCAGCTCGCCGTTCTCGTAGTATATGAGGGAGTGCTTCAGGAAGTTCTCGTCGTCTCTGTCCGGGTAGTCCTCTCTGCTGTGTCCACCCCTTGACTCCTTGCGGTGGAGCGCACCGAAGGCAACAGCCCTCGCCAGCTCAAGCATGTTCCTGAGCTCCAAGAGCTCTACGAGGTTAGTATTGAACACCCTTGACTTGTCAACCACTGGCACCTCTTCCCATCTCTCAAGGAGCTCAGAGAGCTCATCGTAAGCCTCCTTGAGGGACTTCTCGTCCCTGAATATGCCCATCTTAGCCCACGTTACCTCTCCCATCTGACTCCTGAGCTCTGCGAGGCTTTCCTTACCCTCCCTGCCCATGAGCTCCTCTATAAACTTGCTGGCTGAACTTTCCTCACCTTCGGATATATCAAGGTGATCGTTTTCCTTGACGAAATCTCTGACGTGGACACCGCAGAACTTACCGAAGACGAGGAGCTCTATGAGGGAATTCCCACCGAGCCTGTTAGCCCCGTGGACGGAGACGCAGGCACACTCCCCGATCGCGTACAGACCCTTCAGGGGTGTTTCGGAACTCCTGTAGTCGGTTACGTGTATGCCACCCATGCAGTAGTGGGCGGTTGGCCTTATGGGTACAGGGTCTTTGACGGGGTCTACGCCTTCAAAGTCTATGGCGAGCTGTCTCACCTGGGGTAGCCGCTCGTTTATCTTCTCTTCACCCAGGTGCCTAAGGTCAAGGTAGATATATGCTTTCGCACCCTCTCCTATGCCCCTTCCTTCCATTATCTCGTACTCAATAGCCCTTGACACCATGTCCCTGGGGGCGAGCTCCATCTTTTCGGGGGCGTACCTCTTCATGAACCTTTCGCCCAGTTTGTTTATAAGGTATCCTCCCTCTCCCCTGCACGCCTCGGAGAGGAGTATTCCCGTCTTTGCAAGACCCGTAGGGTGGAACTGGATAAACTCAACGTCCTTCAGGGGAACTCCGGTTCTTAGGGCTACAGCCTGCCCGTCCCCTGTATTGCCTATGGCGTTGGTGCTTCTGAACCAGTATATCCTTGCGAACCCACCCGTAGCCAGAACCACCGCCTTAGTCTGGAGAACCACCACGTCTCCGTTCTTTATGTCGTACAGGGACACTCCTTTGACCCTCTCGCCGTCGTGTATAAGGTCAAGGAGAAAGAACTCGTTGTAAAAGTCTATGTTGTCTTTGGATAGAGCTTGCTCGTATAGGGTGTGCAGGAGAACGTGACCCGTCTTGTCCGCAGCGTAAACCGTCCTGGGAAAGCTCGCGCCACCGAAGGGTCTCTGGGCTATCCTGCCGTCCTCAAGCCTTGAGAAGGGAACACCCCACCTGTCAAGCTCGTAGACTATCTCGGGGGCGTTCTCGGTCATGAAGAATACGGCATCCTGGTCGGCGAGGAAGTCGGAACCCTTTATGGTATCGTAGGCGTGGGCTTCTGGGTTGTCGTCGGGTACAACATTTCCAAGGGCGGCGTTCATGCCCCCCTGTGCAGCTCCAGTGTGGGAGCGTGTGGGGTAGACCTTTGATACGAGGGCTACCTTTATATCGGGGTCTCTGGCTATCTCTATGGCGGCACGGAGTCCGGCTCCACCGCCTCCGATCACTACGGCTTCGTATCTCTTTGGCATAAGATAATAATATAGTCAACTGCTCCTTACTGATGAAGGAGCTTGCAGGTAAGGTTAGCCATGCATAGCACAGCCAACACTTCCTACATCGGCACGGTTGACAGCGTCCCACACGGAGGGACTTGCCTCTCCGTGCCCCGACTTCCCTTCAAGGGAAGCCAGATAGTTCTTAACTATGTTCCTGCCGGCGTTGAGGTCGGCATTAAGCTGATAGCCACTCCTCTCACATACAAAGTGTGCTTGACCTTTCCTGTTCTTTTTGGATATATGCCCACACTTGCTACACTTCTGAGAGGTATATCTCGCATCCACATAGACTACCTTTATTCCTTTTGCCTTAGCCTTGTACTCTATAAACCTCTGAAGTTGGGCAAAGTTCCAGCTGTGTATCCATCGTCTGTTTTGTTTACCGACTTTTACTCTCTTCCTTATCCCCTTGAGCTTCTCAAGAACTATTACCCCGCCAGCAGGAACAAGCTCTACTACCTCCTTAGCCACTTTGTGGTTTATCGCAGTCCTGAACCGTTTCTCCCTCTGCGAGAGCTTTTTAAGGTGTCTCTTAGCAGAAGGAGTGCCTTTGGACTGCAGGCGCTTCCTGAGGGCTTGATACTTCTCAGATACGGCTCTTACATATCCTCCATCAAAGAACTTGTTTATCCTTCCATCAGAAGTAGAAACCACGGCAAGCTTACGGAGTCCAAGATCAACACCCACGAAGAATTCCGCGGTTCCCACATCAGAGATATCCCTTTCTACGGTTACATTGAGAAAGAACTTTTTAAGCTTTTTGTCATATTTGAGGTTTGCAGAAGCAACCTTCCAGTCAAGGTATTGTTTGAAGTAGTCGGGAACTTTTATCTTGAACCTTTGCCTACCTCTGATAGTGGCAAGGGAAACTTCCTCTCTATCCAGCCAGGCGCTGTAAGAGCGTTTACCGTAGCGGATAGCTGGGTTGTTGCTTTGAGGACATCTACTTTTAAGACCTTTCTTTTCTCTCTTAATGGCAGATTTAAGGCTTTCTGTAGTTACGACTCTTGCAGAGATAACGAGCTGGGAAGGGAGGGATGTTTTATCTCTTACGGTGTAGTAGGTAAGGTTGTGGAGTTGAACACCGTTCCAGGTTTGGGCTTCCCATCCTATCTTGCAGGCGTAGTTGTAGGCAAGCTTATATTGTTCAATAGTTTCAAGGAGTATTTGTTTCTGGTCTTCGGTAGGTTTGATGACGAGTTTAAGGGTTCGTTGAAGTCTCATGTTCGTATATTGTCTCAATATATGCAGGTTTTCAAGAGCGATCTCTTACCTTATAAAGGGATTTTACAACTGCAAGGAGAAGAAGAATGAACTGGCTCCTTCTTTCCCTGCCTCTTGTCGCTTCTCTCTCAACGCTGTTGGCGACCGCAGGTCTTTATGTAGTATTCAAGGAAGCCTTCAGAGAGGTGAAGGTTCCCCACCTTAGGAGGGAAGAGCCGAGCGAACTTCCTATAAAGGAGGCTTTCAGCAGGGTTTTCCCTCAGCCCAAGATTGAGGAGGTTTCCTCTCGTCCCGAGGGGAACACGGCTCCGGAAAACGTAAAGCTCTTGGGAACCGCCGTGGGTATAAAGAGCCTCGCCCTTATAGAGGTAGATGGCAAGAGCCTGATAATTGAGGAGGGAAAGGAGAAGAAGGGTGTTAGGCTCAAGAGCGTGTCCAGAAACTCTGCAACGGTGGTTGTGGGTGGAAGGGTGTTCAGACTGAAGGTTGAGAGGCAGAGGGGAAGTATATCCGTGGGAACTCACCCTGTATCCTACGGAGATTCGGGGTTGAGGATATCCAGGAGGGAGATAGAGAGGATAACGAAGGACCCGGGTGTGATGTTCAGAGAGATAAGGCTCGTGCCCTACGTTAAGAACGGCAGAACGGAAGGCTTCATCTTTGAGTGGATAAAGCCCGGAAGCCTGTTCTACAAGGCTGGTCTAAGAAAGGGAGATATCCTCGTTTCTATAAACAACATGACCATAAAGAGTGGGGAGGACGCCTTCAGGATACTTCAGGTGTTGAGGAACGAGCCCAGCCTCCGGGTTGTGGTGCTCCGGGGCGGGCAGAGGAAAGAGATAAACGTCAGGATTGAGTAAGCCTGAGCAGGAACCTTCTCAGTAGCCACACAACTACGACCAGTATATAGGTGTGTCCTGGAAGTGAGTTGCACCCACCACCACTCTCAACGGGCAGGGCTGAACTGCGCAGAGCCACGCCCACGGAGGGCTCATCGGGGTCGTCAGTTTCTATGGTTAGAGTTCCCCTCTGGGCTCCAAGGTTGTTCCTGTTCTGGGCTTTCACCTCAACGATACAGCTTTCCCCGGGAGCAAGGAACTTTCCTACAAAACAGGTTGAGGTGTAGTTGTTCTCAAAGATACTTGAACCGGATATTCTTATGCCACTGATTTTCATCTTGTAGTTCCCGTCGTTCCTCACGGTTACCGACAGGTACTCGTCATCAATTCCTACCACGCCAAAATCAAGCTCCAGAGGGGATACGGCTATGTCGGGGTAGTTCCCCGGACTTATCACGTCCATAACTATGTTGTCCCCGTCGCGTCTTATGTTCCTTATGTCCACACCTGAAGAGCTCCCGTCGTAGAACTTACTGGATGGAGTGGTACTACTTCTAAAAGAGTCAATAGTAAATCCCTGAACGTTCGCAGGAAATACGTCTTCCGGATTCCCCATATTGTTCTTTTTCTCAAGGTCAAAGGCTCCGTCCGCCTGTTCAAGGGCTATTTTGTAATGGCTTGTGCTGCAGGATGAACTGCCATGGTTGAATTCGCACTCGCTTCTGTTATTTGATACGCTCTCGTCTATATGCCATATAAGGAGCCCCTCTTCAGGCAACCCTTCATCAAATCCT
The DNA here is from genome assembly GCF_000171895.1 of Hydrogenivirga sp. 128-5-R1-1. Taxonomy (NCBI): domain Bacteria; kingdom Pseudomonadati; phylum Aquificota; class Aquificia; order Aquificales; family Aquificaceae; genus Hydrogenivirga; species Hydrogenivirga sp. 128-5-R1-1. Next base: position 29,002 of record NZ_ABHJ01000002.1, on the reverse strand, counting down.
ATCTTCTGCCTGTTTTCCACCAGAAAGTACTCCCCGTACTCGTTTACCTTCCCAACGATAAACTGAAATACGTGGTTCTTGTTATTTTTCACAGGTTCTATAACCATACTTGACGCAGCCGTGTATACAAGCTGGGGTGTAATCCAGCCGAGCTTCGCCTTGCTCCACGCGGAGGGATGGGCAGGACTTGATCCTATAAGTCCAGAAGGCTTGGCGTTCCATGAGCCGTAGCCCATCAGTCCCCATCTTCCTATACCCCTTGACGTGTCGTCCGTATCGTACAGGTCTGGAAGTCCGAGAGCGTGCCCGTATTCATGAGCAAATATTCCTATGGTTGTAATATCGTTGTTGTTGCCGAGGGTCTCAGGCATTATTATGTAGTCTCTTACCTTTATGTAACCCCCAGAAGGACAGCTGTCCGAAGTCTCGTATTCAGGAGACAGTCCACTCTTATGAGACCATATATCGTTGGTGTTATTGGACTCTTCCTGTCCTCTACCCTGGTGTATCACAGCAAACATGTCCACGTAGCAGTCTCCGTCCGTATCGTACTGGGCGAAGTTAATGTCCGGGTCTGAAAGCTGTGCAGCTTCCCTTATAAGCTCCTTGACTCTTAAGTCTTTGTTATCCGGGTTACTTTGAGAGTCCGCACCGTAGTCATCGTGGTTCTGTAGAGCTGTGTACCAGCCGAACACTTCTCCATCAAGGGTAAAGGCGTTGTAGGAAGCCTCTCGGTAGTAATCTTTCAAGGAGTTACCGCTATTACCAAATATAAGGTCCGTGAAGTCGGATGACTGGTAGATTGCCTGAGTATATTTAAAGTTGATCAGTACCACGGGAAGTTTACCCGTGCCCGCTGGGTTGACCACCTGGGCGTATATCTGGCTTCTCAGGGACTTTATACTCAGCACGGTAGCCTCGTTTGTGGGTCTGAGGTGTTTTTTAACGTTGGGAGGCGGGTCAATCCCCACCCTGTTCTGGGAAGGGACTATATACCCGTTCGCATTTAGCACGGCGTAAACGTAGTATCCGTTCGCGTCCTTTACCACCGTGTAGCCACCCTCCGTCTCAAATCCATGTATGAACTCGTCACCCCACTGTATCAAGGTTATCTGCGTCCCGTCTGGCTGGACTTCTACGTGTTTGAGGTCTGGAGGTGCGGGCACGGCAAATACTACGGTTAAGAACCCTAAAATCGCTATGGAATGAAAAAGAGACCTCATATCTACCCCCCTTTGGACAGGTTCTATACGCAAAACTTAATCTGTGGAAACTAAGCAGACAATAAAAGGTACTTTTACCCACCATTAAAGGAGCTTTTTATCAGGGTGTTGGCGAGCTCTGGGTCTTCTCTTTTAAGTTTCTGGGCAAGACGTTTAGCCTCGGAGCTCGCCCCCTTCGGTAGCTTTAATCCGTAATTATCCTCAAGCTCCCTGAGCTTCTCAAGGAACTTGGCCCGCGCGAGCATACTCGCCACGCTGACAACAACGTCCCTCTCACCTTTCTCAAGGAAGTCAACAACACCCATGTCTTGAAAAGGGTTTCTGAAAGAGTATCTGTCTATGACTACCCTGACGGGTCTGAAATCCCTGACGATAGACTGGACAAGTTTCCTGTAGGCGTCGTCCATCAGGCGGTTTATGTTTCCGTATTCCCTGTATAACTCGTTAAACCTTTCGGGCATCAGGACTATGCACCTGCGGTTAACGTACTTCTTTAACTTCTCGGCTCTCTTTAAGAGCTCATCGTCTTTCATGCTCTTGGAGTCCTTCGGGCTCAGGCTCAGAACCTTCTTGAAGTTCTCCGGGTTCACAACGGCGCAGCACAGGACGAGGGGTCCGAACAGGTCTCCCTTACCTACCTCATCACACCCCGCAAGGGGTCCTTCCGGAGCCTCTATCCTTTCAAGGATTCTGTCCGCCCAAGCCTCCGCACCCTTCCCCTGTATCAGGAGTGTACCGGAAGGGTACATGTTCAGGTATACCCCTTCTCCCTCATAGCTCCAAAGGGTGTTCTTAACCTCCCTCTCCCTTAAGCCTTCACTCTCAAGGAGCTCCTTTACCCTATCCACCTGCTCAAGGGGAACTCTCAGAGAGACGTTCTTTCTCTTCGTCATGCTCCAGCACTTCCTCTATGATATCAAGAACTTTTCTGCGCACCTGTGGGTCCGCGAGGGATAGCGTGTGTCCTGCCTCCGTGAGGATCAGCCACCTGCGCCAGCTTATCCTCTCCGATAGGAGCAGGCTGTGATGGTGCCCTATGATCCTGTCAGCCCTGCCGTGTAGGAGAACTACGGGAACGGGTTTCACCCCTGCGACCCACCTCAAGGGGCTGTATCTGCCGTCTATCAACAGTCCCGTGAAGAAGGAGAGAGGGTACAGGATCAACGAAGCCCTCAGCTTTTCTTTGAGTATGAGCTCGTAGCCTGCGAAGGGGCTGTCTAACACCAAAAGTTTGATCTTATCTTTCACTGGAGAGACTGCTACGCAGTAAACGGATACGGACGCCCCGAGGCTCTGCCCGAACACCACGAGCCTTGTGCTCCTGCCCCTCCTGTAGGCGGTTTCTAAGGCTGAGAGCCCGTCAAGGTGGACGCCCTCCAGAGTGGGTTCTCCCCCAGAGAGCCCGTAGCCCCTGTAATCAAATACGAAAACGTCGTACCCGACTTTAACGAGCCACAGAGTTGCGTTCAGGTGGGTGCTCAGGTTCTCGGCGTTTCCGTGGAAGAAGACCACAGTAGCCTTTGGCTCTCCCTCGGTGTATATAAAGAGCCCGTGTAGCCTTATTCCGTCGCGGGACTCAAAGAACACGCTCTCGTGTTCAAAGAGCTTGAGGTAGGGGTTTTCTTTCAGTTCCTTCTCAGGATAGAAGAAGAAACCAGCACAGGAAAGGAGGCTAAAAGTAAAGAAGAGCAGAGATAGAGACCTCGCTGCTCTCAACCCGACCGACCTTATCGTAAAGACCCTCACCCCTTAAGGATACCCTCTCGGACAGGTGGAGGTTCAGTCCTCCCTTCACCTGGAGGTACTCTTCCCTCTCAAAGTTATACAGGTACTTACCCCCCGTAGCTGTCAGGAGCAGGGATAGGGTGTTCCCCTGAAGGAGCGTTCCCGCCTGAACGCCTGCCCCTACCACAGCCCTGTCCCTGAAGAAAGCCCTCGCCTCGGGGAGTATGAACAGAGATAAACTTCCCAGAGGGAAGGTGTATCCACCGCCGCTGTTCAGATATATATGGGCTCTCCTCTCGCCCTCGGGGTCTGTTATGCGGTAAACCCCGAAGTCAACCTTCCAGGACAGGGGTCTGTAAAAGGTAAGGAGGGGTTCAACGGAGGTGATCCTTATTAATCTCCACCTCTCCAGGTAAGCCTTCCGCCTGTCGGGGAAGAACCTAAGAGCCACTTCGGAGAACACTATCTCCGCGTTTCTCTTGTAGCCGCCCGGAGGATCCAAGAGGTCGTGATAGACGGGTCTGTAGGCAACCTCCAGGAAGCCATCTCCCTCCCGAAAACCGGCGGAAAGGTAGAACCTCTGGGAGCCGTGGGAGCTGTGGGGAGGCTCTCCCCTGAACTCTATATCCTCTGCCTTTCCTACCCTGCTCCTCAGCCTGAGCGCTTCAAGGAACTTTCTTCTGTAAGCGTTCTTGTCCATCGCCCTCCCGTAGTAGAGGAAACGCACGTAGTCGGAGGCGAACTCGTAGAGATGGTGGTCACCGTCTTCTGGTAATCTTTCGTTTCCCGTCGCCCATTTCAGCACGACCCTCAACTCTTCCTCAGAGAGGAACTTAACTCTGGACTTAAGCCTGCTCAGCAGGGAGGGCTCGTAGCTGATCCTCTTCACCGTGCCCGCAGCGAACAGAGCCTTAACCGTGTCCACGGGGACAGTCCAGGGTGTCTTCAGCCCGAGTTCTTCCTCGGGTCTCGCGAAGTTGAGAAGGTAAAACACCTCCGTTGAACAGTTCTCGTGAAAGAAGTAGTAGTAAGAGTAAGTGTTCTTGAGCTCCCAAAGGTGGAGCTTGAACAGTTTGAGCTCCCTTTCTCCGATTTCAACCTCATACTCCCACAGGTCTCTGCCCTCTATACCCGAGTACTCGCGTATCTTTGCGTAGAAGGGCGCAACGGAGTAAACGCCTCTGTAGTAGCCGAACAATCCTTTGAAGGCGTACAGCAGGGCGTTTGAGTCATCCACCTTGGCTGCGTAGTTGACTATGTAAGAGAAGAGGTCACCCTCCTTTTCGTATATCCTCAGAAAGGTGTGCCCAAACATGGAAGCGGGGCTATTTATGTGGGAGTCAGCAAAGACCAGGCTCAGACGACTCCCCTTCAGCTCCGAGAGGAACTGACGGAGCTCCGGGCACTCCATCTCCGGTAGCGACATACCCAGATAGTTTTCTAAGAAAAAGGCACGGGCTGGAAACCTGCACCTCAGGGCGGGATTCTCTTTGAGCGCCCTGACGGTTGTCTCAAGCTCCTTCCAGGGATCACGCTTCCCCTGGGGATCAAGGAAGAATTCGGGGTCGTCTATGGAGCTCTCCCCGTCTCTGAAGTGGAGCAGTAGTTTCCAGACTTTCCCTTCGTATTCTGAGAGACCCCCTCCGTAGGAGGGGGTGATTATGAGAAGTACGAGTAATAGATTTAGGAGTTTCTTACAGGGTAGCAATAGCGTCTATGACGTGGGCTGAGCTTACACTCTCAGAGGGGAATATCCTCTCAAAGTTCTGCTGGAGCTTGGTGTAGAACTCGGGTCTCTGCTCGGCTGGGACTTCCATCAGGTCTGCGAGGGTTTCAACGTACCTTCCCTCACCTCTCGCTATGTCCTGGGCGAGCTCGTCCATGTTCTCGGAGACGAACCTGTGAAGCTTCTCGTTCCCGACGAACTTGGCGGGCTTCTCGCACTCAAGGGTTCCGAAGGTTATGCCGAAGGTCTGGTTGAAGGAAGTTCCGTTGGTGGTTACGGCGAGAACCTCAAATACGACGCCCTCCTGATCCTTCATAGCCACGTATCCAAGACCGCAACCCGTATTGCTCTTGTTTACGGCAAAGGACGCCCCTGAAAGCATTACCGCTCCTGCTATGAACATTAAAAACTTTCTCATGTCTCCACCTCCCTTTTTAGTGGTTCTTTAAAGTGTATCACACCACATACAGCGGCATATATTTTTAACCTTGGTATGCTGGTGGAAGAGTTTGAAGTCGCCGTTATAGGGGCTGGTCACGCGGGCATAGAGGCTGCCCTTGCCTCCGCGAGGATGGGGGCTAAAACGCTCCTCTTCACCCTGAACGCGGACAGCATAGGTCAGATGTCCTGTAATCCGGCGATAGGTGGCATAGCCAAGGGCATAGTTGTAAGGGAGATAGATGCCCTCGGAGGTGAGATGGGCAGGGCGATAGACAACACGGGGATTCAGTTCAAGATGCTCAACACCCGTAAGGGTAAGGCTGTCCAATCACCAAGGGCACAGGCTGATAAGAAGAGGTACAGGGAGTACATGAAGAAGGTTTGCGAGGATCAGGAAAACCTTCACATAAAGCAGGACGAGGTGGTTGATATACTCCTGAACGCAAGAAACGAGGTCGTAGCGGTAAAGACCAAGCTGGGAATAGAGTACAGAGTGAAGGCTGTGGTGGTAACCACGGGCACATTTCTGAACGGGCTGATATACATAGGTGATAAGACCTTCCCTGCGGGGAGAGCCTGGGAGCCACGTTCCGAGAGCCTGGCTGAGTTTTACAAAAGGCACGACTTCCCACTCCTGAGGTTCAAGACGGGCACACCTGCGAGGCTTGATGGGAGAACTATAGATTACTCAGCCTTGGAGAGAGCACCGGGAGACGACCCACCACCCAAGTTCTCCTTCTGGACGGAGCCGGTAGGTTCTTACTGGTTTGAAGCGGGGAAGAAACAGGTGGACTGCTGGATGACTTACACGACGGAGAAGACCCACGAGATAATAAGAAAAAACCTTGACAAAACCGCTCTCTACGGGGGACTCATAAAGGGCGTGGGTCCGAGGTACTGCCCCTCCATAGAGGACAAGGTCGTAAAGTTCCCTGACAAGCCGAGGCACACCGTATTCCTTGAGCCCGAGGGTCTGGATACCATAGAGGTCTATCCCAACGGGCTATCTACCTCCCTGCCCGAAGAAGTCCAATGGGAGCTGTACCGCTCTATACCGGGACTTGAGAAGGTGGAGCTCGTCCGCCCCGCGTACGCCATAGAGTACGATGTCGTTCCACCTACGGAGCTGTTCCCGACCCTTGAGACGAAGAAGATCAGAGGACTCTTCCATGCGGGGAACTTCAACGGAACCACCGGCTACGAAGAGGCAGCGGGGCAGGGGATAGTGGCTGGGATAAACGCAGCCCTGAGGGCGTTAGGCAGAGAACCCATATACCTCAGGAGGGACGAGAGCTACATAGGGGTAATGATAGACGACCTTACCACCAAGGGAGTCCTTGAGCCCTACAGACTCTTCACCTCAAGGTCTGAATTCAGACTATACCTCAGGCAGGACAACGCCATTCTCAGGCTCGCCGAGATAGGTCATCGTCTTGGACTGCTCAACGACGAGCAGTTCAAACTCGTGAGGGAACTTCAGGAGGAGATAGAACGCTGGAAGGAGTTTTACAGGAGGGAAAGGGTCTCCGTGGCTGTGGGCGAGGATACGAGGAGCTATACGGTGGCAACCCTCTTCACAGCCAACCATACCGTAGAGGACGTAAGAGAGAAGCTGGGCTACGAAATCCCCGAGCACCCCTACGTGCGTGAGGAGGTGGAGATAGAGCTCAAGTACGAGCCTTACATAGAGAGGGAGAGAAAGCTCAACGAGAAGCTCAAGAGGCTTGAAGACATACGGATACCGGAAGATATAGACTACGACAGCGTTCACGGACTCACCAACGAGGCGAGGGAGAAGTTGAAGAAGATGAAGCCCCTTACCGTCGGACAGGCTGCGAGGATAGACGGCATAACGCCTGCCTCAATAACAGCTCTTCTCATACACTTGGGCAAGCTGGAATGATCTACTTCATCTCGGACACGCACCTCTACCACACCAATATAATCAAGCTGAACCCCCTCGTAAGGAAGCCACACTTTGAGGAGCTTATACTGGAGGAGCTTGAAAGGACCCTCTCCGATGGGGATATCCTTTACCACCTTGGGGACTTCACCTGGCAGCTTTACGATCCGGAGGGCTTCCTTGAACGCTGGAAGGAGCTCAGGGGGAAGAAGGTTCTCCTCATGGGAAACCACGACCACAGGTTCGGTGATGCCATACTCGGAGAGTTCTTTGACGAGGTTCATGAGTTCTCCCTCGTCCTTGAGGCTGGAGGGCTGAAGGTGCTTCTCTCCCACTACCCAGCCCTGGACTTGAGAACGGAGCGCTTCCCGGAAAGACAGAGGAGGGTTGAAGAGGAGTTCTTTGAGAGAGGGTGCGACCTTCTGATACACGGACACGTTCACTACAACGGCGGAGCACCCATGTGTGGGTGTGATCGGAAGGGCATACCCTGCCTTAACGTGAACGTTGAACTGCACGGGTTCAAACCCGTCAGTCTCAGGGAGGCGGTTGAAAGTTTAGGTGTGTCCACACCTGTGCGAACACGCAGGGCTCCGGAGGACATAAAATAACTAACATGCAAAACCTCGGGCTCTGCACAGACCTGTATGAGCTCACCATGGCTCAGAGCTACCTTGAACACAACAAAATAGGAAACGCTGTGTTCAGCCTCTTCGTCAGAAAGCTACCTCCCCAGAGAAACTTCCTCGTTGCGTGTGGGCTGGAAACGCTCCTTGAGCTGATAGAGGACTTCCGATTCGGCGACGAGGAGCTGAAGTACCTGAAGAGCCTGGGCAGGTTTTCCGACAGCTTCCTTGAATACCTGAGCGAGTATGAGTTCAGGGGAAATCTCTACGCTATACCTGAAGGCAGGGTGGTCTTCCAGAACGAGCCCATAGTTCAGGTTGAGGGTTCCCTCCCCGAAGTTCAGATACTTGAGACGCTCGTCATAAACGCCGTTCATCTCCAGACGGTCATAGCCTCCAAGGCTGTCAGGAGTTTCGTAGTTTCCAGGGGCAGGAGTCTTGTGGACTTCGGGTTCAGGAGGGCGCACGGACTGGAGGCCGGCATATACGCGGCGAGGGCTTCCTACATAGCTGGGTTCGCCGGCACCTCCAACCTTGAGGCGGGCAGGAGGTTCTCAATACCCGTCTTCGGAACGGTAGCCCACTCCTACATAATGGTCTTTGACAAAGAAGAGGAAGCCTTCAAAGCCTTCGCCGAGAGCTTTCCCCAGAACGCCGTGTTCCTGCTGGATACCTACGACACCATTGATGCGGCGAGGAAGACCGTGGAGCTGGCTAAGAAAGGTGTGCCCGTAGTGGGTGTCAGGCTTGACAGCGGAGACATAGAGAGCCTATCAAGGGAGGTCAGGAGGATACTTGACAAGGGAGGATTAAAGGACGTGAGGATAATAGTGAGCGGAGGGGTTGACGAGTACAGGATAGAGGAGTGGCTCTCCAAGGGGTGTCCCATAGACGCCTTCGGCGTGGGTACGAAGTTCATAACCTCCGCCGACGCCCCTTACCTGGACATGGCTTACAAGCTCGTGGAGTACGAGGGGAAGCCGAAGGTAAAGACGAGCCCAGGAAAGGCTACCTTCCCCTTTAAGAGACAGGTCTGCAGATTTTACAGGGATGGTGTTATGGAGCACGACGAGGTTGTGGTTTACGGTGAGGAATCCGAGGGGGAAAGGCTCGTGAAGAAGGTTCTTGAGGGTGGCAGACTCGTGGACAAGCTACCTTCTCTGGAAGAGGTCAGGGAAACGCTGCTCGCTGACCTGGACAGGCTACCTGACAGACTCAAGTCTTTGGATAAGAGCGAGTATGAAGTTATCATAAAATAGTCAGTGCCCGTAGCTCAGATGGATAGAGCACGGGGCTCCGGACCCCGGGGTCGCGGGTTCAAGTCCCGCCGGGCACGCATTCAGGAAGATGGTTCTGCTGGAAGCTATTGAGAGACGACTTCTTGAGGAGCTCAACCCGAAGGTAAAGCTCGTCCTTGAGACGGGCAGGTACCTTATAGATGGAGGGGGTAAGAGGCTCAGACCTTTGATCACGATGCTCTCCTGTGGAATGTGCGGTGGGGAGCCTGAGGATGCCCTGCCCCTCGGCGTTGGGCTGGAGTACATACACGCCGCCTCCTTACTCCACGACGACGTGGTTGATGGAGCCAAGAAGAGGAGAGGAAGGGAGTCCGCCAACCTGATATTCGGCAACGAGGTGGCAGTTCTGACGGGAGACTACATGTACGCCAAGGCGCTCCACCTCTTCGCAACCCACGGAACGATAGATATGATAAGGATAGTCAGCCGAGCGGTCATGGATATGGCAGAGGCACAGGTGCTTGAACTAAGCAGGGTGGGTGAGCTCATAACCGAGGAGGAGTACTTCCAGATAATTGATGGGAAGACAGCCGTTCTCTTTGGAGCCTGCGTGTCCGTCGGTGGGCTTGCGGGCGGCTGCGATGAGGAGGGTAGGCTCTACGAGGTGGGGCTCCGTATGGGTAGAGCCTTCCAGCTCATAGACGACCTCCTTGATTACGCCGGGAACTCTGAAAAGACGGGCAAGCCCGTGGGAAACGACCTGAGGGAGGGCAAGACCACCTATCCCCTTCTATCGGTGCTTGACAGCCTTGACAGGGTACGGGTTGAGAGTTTGCTCAAGGAGATCAACCCATCAGCGGAGGAGATTGAGAGCCTCAGGAGGGAGGTGCTCAGCCTCGGTGGGGACGTGAAGACCAAGGAGAGGGCTGTAGAGGAGTTAAGTAGAGCCAAGGAGTTGTTGAGCGTCTTCCCCGAGAACCAATACAAGGAAGAGATACTCAAGCTGATGGACTTCGTAGCCTTCAGGGAACTTTAAGGAGTATGAAGCTTATGTTGTCCCTTCCACCTCTGTAAGCCCTTTCAAACAGGCACCTGCTTCCTTCCTCCACACCGAGGGTCATGCACTCTCTTATCTCCTCGTCGGAGAGCTCGTCCCACAACCCATCTGAGCATAACAGGTATGTGTCTCCCTCAAGGAGATTCTCTTCTCTGACGAAAACTTCAAACTCCTCGGGGAGACCTCCCATGATCGCCGAGGTCAGGAGATTTCTGTAAGGGCTTCTCCTAAGCTCCCCACCGTCTATTAGACCCTTCAGGTAGAGCTGATATGCCTCCGTATGATCTCTCGTCAGCTGCTCCAGCTTATCCTCCCTCAGGAGATAAACCCTGCAGTCTCCCACGTTGAACACCGTAGCCCTGTCTGGCTTTAAGTAAGCTCCGGCCAAGGCGGTTCCCATGCCGTAGCATCTCTTGTGGGTCTCAACGTAGTGGTCAAGGTAGAGCTTTGCCTTCCTGAGGACTTCCAGGAGCTCCCCCTTTCCCTCAGCTGAGGAGTCCCTTATGTAATCCAACGTTAGTCTGCTGGCTACCTCTCCACAGGGGAGACCTCCCATGCCGTCCGCAACGGCGAACAGGGTCGGATCGGAGAGCTCAAGGCTTCTTAAAAGGGGTGAGCTTATTGATGTCTCTGCCAAAAGCTCTCCAGCAACCAGCAGCGCATCTTCGTTCTTCTCCCTGAACTTTCCCCTGTTGGTTATGTAAGAGACTTTCAGTCTCACTGCTGTAGCTCAAAGAGCCTGACCACCACTATGTCCTTAAGCCTCTGGAACTGCTCCGGGGTCAGGGTGCTCTTCAAAAACCTCACGCTCTTGGCGTTCAGCAGTGACATCTCCATCTTCACGGAGGCTATGTCCGCTAAAACTTCCCTTATCTCCTTCTCCTCACTCCCGTCCAGTATCATCAGCTTAGCCTTGCGGTTAAGGTACTCAAGTATCTTTCGGTTCCTCTCAACTTCCTTTTCGTTCTTCTTTACGAACTCCTTTATCTTCTTCATTTGCTCGCTGTCCAGACCGAGCTCATCGGCGTACTTGAACACGAAGGGCATCAGGAAGACCCTCTCAACCAGGTAGTACCTGCCTATGCCCTCCTGAGCTAAGGAAAGGCTCCCCAACAGCATGAGCGCAAGTATTATCTTCTTCATAGCGTAGAATATTATAGATGGAGCTGACCGAGTTCATCGTCCCAGCTGTTGATATAAAGGAAGGGAAGGTAGTAAGGCTCTTCAGAGGCGAGTTTGATAAGTCCAAGGTCTACCCTTACTCCCCCGAGGATTTAGCCCGCATATACGAGGAGGCCCGCTTTAAGAGGATTCACGTGGTTGACCTTGACGGCGCTGAGGGTGGAGTTCCCAAAAACCTGATGCACATAAGGAAGGTTCGTTCCGTTTTCGGGGGAGAGATTGAGTTTGGAGGTGGGGTCAGGAGTTACGAGCTCGCGCGGAACCTCTTTGAAGAGGGCATAGACTACATCGTGGTGGGGACTCTCGCCGTTAGGAACCCCGATGAGCTTGAGAGGATACTCGCGGACTTCCCCGGCAGGGTGATCCTCTCCATAGACTCCAAGGGCGGAAGGGTCGCGATAGGAGGCTGGAAGGAGGAGAGCTCAATAACACCCGAAGAGCTCGCAAAGAAGTACGATCCAAAACCTATCTGGGGCTACCTTTACACGATAATAGAGAGGGACGGCAGCCTTGAAGGCGTTGATGTTGAACCTTACAGGGAGATAAAGTCCTCCGTGGGAAAACCTGTTCTCGCCTCAGGTGGGGTGTCCTCTCTGGAGGACGTGGAGAAGCTCTACAGGGTAGTTGACGGCGTGGTGGTGGGCAAAGCTATATACGAGGGGAGGATACCCGTTGAGGGGTTGAAGGTAACTTGATGATAGCCGTGTGAACCATGCTCGTGTACATCCTTGAGGACGACGAGGACATAGCCCTCGTGGTTGAGGCAGCTCTGAAGAGGGAAGGGTTTGAGGTTAAATCCTTTCAAAGAGCCCTTGAGTTCTTTCCCGCGCTGGAGGAGAAAACTCCAGACCTCGTGATAGTAGACGTCATGCTGCCTGATCTTGATGGCTTCAGGGTTGCGAGGGTTATGAAGAACAGACCAGACCTTGAGGACGTTCCGATCGTATTCCTGACAGCGAGGGCTACGGAGGTGGACAGACTTAAGGGCTTCCACCTGGGAGCGGACGATTACATAACCAAGCCCTTCTCCATCAGGGAATTGACCGCACGCGTCAGAGCCGTCCTTAGGAGAGTGAAGAGAGGCAGGGAGGGCAGGGTTTTCAGGGTTGGCTCCCTTGAGGTTGACGTGGAGAGGGTGAAGGTCTCCATAGGGGGCTCAGAGGTTAAACTGACTCCTTCGGAGTTCAACATACTCAGGTGTCTCCTTGAGAACTACGGCAGACCGGTAAACAGGAGCAGGATAATTGAGGAGGTGTGGGGTCACGACCACGAGGCTACGGACAGGACGGTGGACGTTCACATAAAGCACCTGAGGGACAAGCTCGGAGCCTACGGGAAATGTATAAAGACGGTGAGGGGCTTCGGTTACAAGTTTGAGGCTTAACCCATGAAGATAACCCTCACGGTCGTTCCCTTGCCCTCTTCGCTGCTTATCTCAAGCTCCGCGCCCAGCAGCTCCGCAACCCTCTTCGCTATGGCGAGACCGAGACCCATACCCTTCTTGCCCTTGCCTCTGTAAAAGGGCTGGAACACGAGCGGCAGCTCTTCCCTCGCTATGCCTTCACCCGTATCCTTTACCCTTATCTCAACCCTGTCAGGGGTTCTTTCACACTCAATACGCACCTTCCCTCCTCTCCTGTTGTGTTTCACCGCATTTTCCACTATGTTCCTGAGAAGGATGTACGCCCTGTCCCTGTCAGTCCTTAACTCAACACCTTCGCACGCCAGCTCAACCTTTATCTCTAAGAGCTCCATTTCACCCTTAAGGTCTTGGATCACGTCTTCCAGCAGTTCCTTCGCAGAGAAGAGGTCGCTGGACGTTTGGTGGTCTCCCTCAAGGGAGACCATATACCTCAGGGCTTTTATGAGCCCTTCAAGCTCTCTTACCCTCTTTAGCGCCCTCTCCAGTAACTCTCTATCTGGCTTATTCCCGGAGAGAGCGGTCTCCAGGAGCCCTTTAACCGCAGTTATGGGCGTGCTGAGCTCGTGGCTCACCGAGGCGGAGAACTCCCGCTGGAGTCTTTCAAGTTTTACGAGCTCCGTTATGTCCTCAATCTGAACTGCGAGCCCTCCCTTGAGGAAGGTAGCTCTGTAAACCCTGCCGGAGTGCTCAAACCTGAGCTCCTTGCTCCTTCCTTCAAGACCCTCTCCTACGAAGCTCATGAGCTCAAGGCTCCGGAATACCTCGTAGTACCTTTTTCCAGCGTAGTCATCAGGCACTATGCCTCTCTCCCTGCAGAACCTGTTGGCGTACTCTACCTGCCCTTCTTCGTTTAAAAGCACAAGACCGAGGGAGAGTCCGTCAACCACCTCTCTCATATCCGCAGGAGGATAAAGATAAAACCTTAATCTTTTCTTAACAATTGGGAGGTTATACTTCCTATCAAGGAGGTGAGAGGATGAGAAGACTGATGGCGGGTATGGGCATGCTGAGCGCAACCCTCTTCGCCGGGGAGACCATAAACGGAGCCGGTGCCACCTTTCCCTACCCCCTTTACGCCAAGTGGGCGTATCTCTACTACAAGGAAACGGGTGTCAGGCTCAACTACCAGTCCATAGGTTCCGGAGGCGGTGTCAGACAGATAATTAACAGGACGGTTGACTTCGGTGCCTCCGATGCACCTCTCAAACCGGAGGAAACCAAGAAGCACAAGCTCGCCCAGTTCCCCACTGTGGTTGGAGGTGTGGTTATCTCCTACAACCTGCCCATCAAGGAGCTCAAGCTCAGCACCGAGGCTGTGTGCGGCATCTTTCTGGGTAAAGTGAAGTACTGGGACGACCCCCTTGTGAAGAAGCATAATCCGAAGGCGAAACTACCCCACAGGAAGATAACCGTCATAAGGAGGTCTGATGGTTCGGGAACGACCTGGATATTCACCAACTACCTTGCGAAGGCATGCCCTGAATGGAAGAAGAAGGTCGGGTACGGCAAGGCTGTGAACTGGCCCACAGGTATAGGTGCCAAGGGAAACGAAGGGGTGGCTAATTACCTCAGGAGGGTCAGAGGAGGTATAGGCTACGTAGAGTTCGCCTACGCCCTTGAGAACAGGCTGAAGGTTGCAACCCTTCAGAACAGAGAGGGAAGTTTCGTCAAGCCCTCCATAGAGACCTTTCAGGCGGCAGCTGCAGGAGCGAAGTGGGATCCCAAGAGGGACTTTTACGAGGTTCTCACCTGGCAGAAGGGGAAGAGGGCTTACCCGATAGCTGGTGCCACATTCATACTCCTCGCAAAGGACTACCCTAAGGATAGGAACAGGAAGGTCGTAAAGTTCTTTGACTGGGCTTTCAAGAAGGGCGATAAGATCGCCACCGAGCTCCACTACGTTCCACTGCCGAAGAAGGTTAAGGAGAGCATAAGGGACTACTGGCGGGCTAACGGTTGGTATTGAAGGTATAATCTAAACTGCAGCGGTGAAAAAGAGAGAGGAGTTAATAGAGGCTCTCACCGGGTCAACCCTGGGGCTCTTCGCCCTTTCGGTTGGCTTCCTGTTTCCCCTCCTAACCCTCGGTGTTCTCGTTTACGAGTCCCTTCCTGCGATAGAGAAGTTCGGACTCTGGAGGTTTATCACCGGGACGACATGGGATCCCGTGGCTGAGGTGTTCGGTGCTCTGCCAGCTCTCTTTGGCACTCTGCTGGTCACATTCCTCGCCTCTATCGTGGCACTCCCGGTGAGCATAGGGATAGCGGTATTTATATCCGAGCTCTCTCCAAAGAGGCTAAAGCCCGTGTTCTCAACAGCCGTGGAGCTCCTCGGTGCCATACCCAGCATCATCTACGGTATGTGGGGACTTTTCGTCATAGCTCCCCTCATGGCTGACTACGTGGAGCCCTTCCTGCAGGAAACCCTCGGGCGTATCCCCCTTTTGGGAAGGCTCTTTGAAGGAGCCCCTACGGGTGTGGACGCTCTGACCTCAAGCTTTGTGCTCTCAATAATGATAATTCCCTTCATGAGCGCCATAGTTAAGGACAGCTTTGAGATGACCCCACCGCTGCTCAAGGAGGCAGGCTACGGACTCGGCGCTACCAAGTGGGAGGTGGTCAAGAACATAGTCATACCCTACGCGTTACCGGGCATAGTGGGTGGAATGGTTCTCTCCGTTGGCAGGGCTCTCGGTGAGACCATGGCGGTGGCTTTCCTGACGGGAAACGTCCACCAGATACCCTTCAGTCTCCTTGAACCCCTGACGACGATAACCGTATCCATAGCCAACGAGTTTACCGAAGCGGACTCGGACATATACCTGTCCTCACTTTACTATCTCGCTCTCATACTGTTCGTCCTTTCCTTCGGTCTTCTGATGCTCGCAAAATTTTTGATACTTGAGAGGTTGGGCAAGAGATGGGGCACCAAGAACATCTGAAGAGGGTGATCCTTAGGAGGAAGCTCGTAAATCTGGTCATGCTGTCCCTCTCCACGCTGACGGCGCTCTACGGTCTCGTGTGGCTCTTCTGGATACTGGCGGACGTCGTTCTGAACGGCTTTCGCTTTCTCAGCCCTGAGCTCTTTCTTAACGACCCAACACCGCCGGGTATAGAGGGCGGCGGTCTGCGTCACGCCTTCGTCGGGCACTTCATAATAACAACGCTCGCCACCCTCATAGGTGTTCCTCTGGGCATAGGCACGGGCATATTCTTTGCGGAGTACGGAAGACACTCAAGGGTAGTAAAGACATTCAGGAACATAACGGACGTTCTCGTCAGCTTCCCTTCCATAGTCGTAGGCACCTTCGTTTACGCCTTGATGGTTAAGCCGGTCGGGCACTTCATGGGTGTGTCCGGCTCCGTGGCGTTAGCCCTTCTCATGGTTCCTGTGATAGCTATAACCACCGACGAGATACTGAAGCTCGTTCCCAACTCCCTCAGAGAAGCTGGATACGCCCTCGGGGCTCACCGCTGGCAGGTAATAAAGGACATATCCCTCTCGGCTGCCAGAAGGGGCATCCTCACGGGCGTTATCCTCGGCATAGCACGAATATCCGGTGAGACGGCACCTCTCCTCTTTACAGCTTTCAACAACAACTTCCTGACCACAGACCCGACCCAACCCATGGCTTCTCTGACGGTGACCATATTCCAGTACGCCATGGGTCCCTATGAGGAGTGGCACGGACAGGCTTGGGCTGCTGCCCTGATCTTAACCTTTGGCACGTTACTCTTCTTTATATCGGCGAAAGCTCTTGTGCACGGAATGAGGAGGTTCTGATGGGTAAAGAGGACGCGGAAAAGATCAGGAGTCTCTGGAGCTCCCTCAATATGGTGTGGTTCGCCATGTTCTTTTCAGTTCTCATATACGCTGTTCTGGGGCTTTTCCTTAAGGGCTACATAGGATTCACCTTCGGTGAGGAGGGGCTAAAGAAGGTCAGGACTATCTTCTACCTGCTCACCATAGGCACGATAACCTACTCAGTTTACGCACGGAGGAGCTACCTTGCGAAGGCTTCCGCCGAGAGTTCCTTTGACGGAGCTCTGAACACTTACAGGATAGCTGTGATAGTTTCCAACGCCATAGCCGAGTTCATAGGGGTTTTCGGCTTCCTCCTCCTGATAATGGGAGACAGGTTCTACGGCTTTCCCCTGCTTATAACCTCCGGTCTCGCCATGCTTTACCACAGACCCAGAAGGTCTGAGATTCTTGCCCTTCAAGAGAAAAAGCCTGTGGTTAAATAGTAGTATCGGGAAACGGCGGAGATGAACGGCGAATCGTCCCTAAAGATAGAGGTAAAGAACTTCAACTTTTACTACGGACAGAATCACGCCCTCAAGGACATAAACCTCAACATATACGAAAATAAAGTCACAGCCATAATAGGACCCTCCGGGTGCGGCAAGACGACCCTCTTGAGAAGTTTTAACCGTATGCACGACCTCTATCCGGGTAACCGCTACGAGGGAGAGATAGTCCTTTACCCCGACGGGGTCAACATAGTCAGCAGGGACATAGACCCCATAATGATACGGATGAGGATAGGTATGGTCTTTCAGAAGCCCAACCCCTTTCCCAAGAGCATATACGAGAACGTGGCTTACGGGCTGAAGCTTAAGGGTATAAAGAAAAAGAGCATTCTTGACGAGAAGGTGGAGGAGGCTCTCCGTGCAGCCGCTCTGTGGGAGGAGGTCAGGGACAGGCTGAACGAGAACGCTTACTCCCTCTCAGGGGGTCAGCAGCAGAGGCTCTGTATAGCAAGGGCTGTAGCCCCGGAACCGGAGGTTCTCCTCTTTGACGAGCCCACCTCAGCCCTTGACCCCATATCTACAGCCAAGATAGAGGAGCTCGTGGTTGAGCTCAAGAAGCGTCTTACCATAGTCATAGTCACCCACAACATGCAGCAGGCTGCGAGGATATCCGACTACACCTCTTTCATGTTTATGGGCGAGCTCGTTGAGTTCGGACCCACCGAGAAGATATTCACGAAACCGGACAAGGAGCTCACCGAGCAGTACATAACCGGCAGGTTCGGTTAGAAGGTTCTCTGCCTTTCCTCTTCCTCAGTCCTGTGGATCCTAACCACGACCCACCACATACCGTGGGGGATGAATATGTAAGCCACCGTAGCGAAGGAGAGTAGCCCCTTCCAGAAGCTGCTGAAGACGGGGCTTGATATCATCACGTAGGCGCTGTACAGCATTATGCCCATGAAGACGAAGGATGCGTACTTGTACTTCTCGTCGTTCCTGAGCCTGCCGTAGGTGTACATGAAGGCGTACCCACCCGCGCTGAGTATGTAAAAGAAGCCGGCGGCGAGGAGCGCCACCACCTCGTAAGGACTCGTCATGCCGGTTTCACCTCCACAGCCGTTGCCTTCTTACCTATTGTAAGCAGGTCGTAAACGAGAACTATGTATGACAGGAAGAACAGAACGCCGAAGCCGAGCCTCCACATGTAGGGTATGCTTACCCACGGGTGCATCTGGGTGACTATGAAATCCTGCCATGTGGCACCACCGACAGCCCTCTCAAAGAAGGTCTGGGCGAACCCTGCCACGAGCAGCGCTCCAACCATACCCACCATGGAGATTATCATCCCTATGTAGGCGACCTTCCATGTCCTGCTGTCCAGTATGGGACCTTCGGGAGCCCTTATGTGCTGGAGTATTATGTAAAGCAGGGCTAAGTTCGTCGCCACGTAGGCTCCGAAGAAGGCGAGGTGTCCGTGGGACGCCGCCATCTGAGTACCGTGAGAGTAAAGATTTATCTGGGGAAGGGTGTGCATGAATCCCCACACACCTGCACCGAAGAAGTTTCCAAAGGCTTGTAGGAATATCCAGAAGAGAGCCGGTCTGTTGACCGTCTGGAGCTTATGGACGCCTGCGTCGTAAACGGCGTGCACTATCATAGCAACGAGGGGCAACGGTTCAAGAGACGAGAAGAACCCACCTATCCCGAGCCAGTATTCGGGGGTTCCTATCCAGTAGTAGTGGTGTCCGAGACCAAGTATGCCCGTTCCAAACACGAGCAGAACCTCAAGGTAGAGCCAGCCCTCTATTATCCTGCGGGGTGTTCCCAAGACCGTCATAAGGGCGTATCCCATAAGGACACCCACGAGTACTTCCCAGGTAGCCTCAACCCAGAGGTGGACGACCCACCACCACCAGAACTGGTCGTGGGTTATGTTCGGAGTAAAGAACATACCTGCCACGTACAGCCCCGCAAGGGCGAGGAGGTCTATAAGGAGAACTCCCATCAGACCCGTGAGCCTCCCAGCCTTTATGACGGTAGCAGCCACGTTGAAGTAAATGATCAGCATGACCGCAACTATGCCTATATCAGCCCATCGGGGAGCCTCTATGTACTCTCTGCCTTCGGTTATGAACCAGAGCGTAAAGAAGTCTCCCTTTCCGAACTGCTTGAATATGTAAACGAGAACTACTACTCCGACCGCCGCTGTTAACAGAAACCAGGCGAGCTTTCCGAGTTTGGCACCGACCACATCTCTGCCGGTCTCGGAGGGTAGCAGCCAGTATATTCCACCTATGAAACCCATGATGAGCCAGACGACCATGGCGTTTATGTGGAGCATCCTCGTTATGGAGAAGGGAAGAACGTTGTGCAGGAACTCTGGATTTACGAACTGGTAGGCGGCTATCAAACCGAAGAGAAGCTGTGCACCGAAGAGAACTATCGCAACGGAAAAGTATAGGAGAGCTATCTTCTGACTCTCGTAGAGCTTGCTCATATCCAAACCTCCCTTTTAATCAAGCTTAACGAGCTTTGAACGACCGAAGTGGTCTGGAAAGCCGTTCGTGTTTATAGCTGCCATCCACTTCAGGTAGGCGACCACAGCCTTAGCCTCTTCCTCGGTTATGTGCAGGTTTGGCATCCTCCTCGTCCAGGTGGCGTACTTGTCGGGGTGCATCAGGAACTTGACCATCGCCTCCTCTTTGGTCTTCGCACCAGTCATGGGCATCATTATCTTCTCCCACTTGGGGTCTAACCATGCCTTTGTGAGGTCAGGAGCGTAGTATGCCCCGTTACCCAGCAGGGTGTGGCAGTCCATACAGTTCCTGCTCTGGATTACGAGCTTGCCCTTGACGAGAAGCTGGGTTGCCTCCTCCTCCGTGTAGGTCTTTCCGAAGAGGGGTTCGTCTCCCAGTATGACGGGCATAAAGTACCCCTTCTCCGCGTCCATCTCGTAGCCTATCTTTTTGTTGATCACGGTCGGGTTGGGCACCCTGTCCGTTCCCACGGAAGTCTTGCTGAGGGTGTCAAAGGTCAGTATCCATAGGAATACGAACATGACGAGGGAGCCGACTATGGCGAAGCGCTTCCAGAACACGGGGTCTAACCAGCTCCTGCCCCGGGTGAGAATGGTTCCCCCAACGAGGGTGATTAACAGGGACGCTACAACGACTTCAAGCCATCCAAAGCTCATGACCATCCCTCCTTTGCTATTTAAAGTAAGTGTTTACTTGCTCCATGTCAAGATGTTTTTGAGATTAAAATTAAGCTCATGCCCCTGATCTCAGGAAAGCTAATACTTGATAAGGCTAACGAGTTCGGCTTTGCGGTTGGGGCTTTCAACTTCAACAATATGGAGTTCCTCAAAGCCATACTGGAGGCGGCAGAGGAAGAGGAAGCTCCTGTGTTCGTCCAGACCACGGAGAGCGCAATAAAGTACGCCGGGATAGAGTATCTCTCGGGTATGGTTAACAGTGTTAAGGACAGCTACAGGGTTCCCTTCGCCCTTCACCTTGACCACGGCAGGCGCATAGAGACCGTCCTTCTCGCCCTGAGACACGGTTACACTTCCGTGATGATAGATTACTCCCACAGACCTTACGATGAGAACCTTGAGGTGACCCGCAGGGTCGTATCTCTGTGTGCTCCCCTCGGCGTTGCGGTTGAGGCTGAGCTCGGCAGGCTGGTGGGTGCTGAGGACAACGTGGAGAGCCGTGAGGAGGTTCTCGTTGACCCCGTGCAGGCTAAGGAGTTCGCCCTTAGGACGGGGATAGACTCCCTCGCCCCGGCTGTAGGAACAGCCCACGGCGTGTTCAAGTTCAAAGAAGAGGCTGATATTGATTTTGAGAGGCTTAGGAAGGTTAAGGAGTTGACCAACATGCCCCTTGTTCTCCATGGGGCTTCAGGAGTTTACTACGAGTATGTGGCTGAGATAAACCGCCACGGCGGTGATATAAAGAAGGCAAAAGGCGTGCCCGATGAGGATATAAGGAAGGCTGTGGAGCTTGGTATAAACAAGGTGAACACTGACACAGACCTGAGACTTGCATTCATGGCAACACTCAGGAGGCTTTTAGAGGAAGAGAAAGGTTCGGTGGACCCGAGGAAGTTTTTTAAGCCCGCCATGGAAGAGGTAAAGGAGGTAGTTAAGAGGAGGATAAGGCTCTACGGCAGCTCCAGGAAGGCATCACTTTTCTGACTTAACACTCTTCTGGAGCTCCTTTACCCTTTTGAAGACGTCATGCCATATATCGCTGTACCTGTAATACATCCATAGGGCAACGGCCTCTTTATCCTCCTCAGCCATGCCCTGTCCTATGGGAGGCATCGTGCCAAAGAAGGCGTAGGCTGCGGGTTGACACACGCCCTTCTGCTTTGAAGGGCTGGTTATGTAATCCTTTACGAACTCAACGAAGTCAAGTTCATGGGGATAGAACTCCTTTATCCTCGCTGAGACGAGATTCATGGGAGGGGCGTCTATGTTTTCGGGTCTGCGCCCGCTGAGGACGTTTAGACGGGCTTTCAAGAACTCCCACAGGCTCGCCTTTTCCATGTGGCATATAGAGCAGTTCTCCTGGAACACTCTGTATCCCCTCTCAAGCACCTTAGGGTCTACGCCTTCCTCAGTTGCAGAGGATAAACCGAGCGCCACGTAAGGAAGGAAAGCCAGCCAGACAAGCCTTCGGGCAAGGCTTTTTAGAATATTCATATATTCTAATTTATGAAAAGAAGAGCCTGAAGTCAATTAAAATTGGTAACATGCGCCCATTGGTCGTTGTATTTGGTCTCTCGGGCTCCGGCAAGTCATTTTTATCAAGACTCCTTCACGAAGAGCTCGGCTACGAGTGGCTGAGGAGCGATGTGATCAGAAAGGAGCTAATGGGACTTTTACCTCAGGAGGAAGCCAAAGCCCCCTTCGGGGAGGGTATATACAGGGAGGAAATAACTAAGAGGGTTTACGAGGAGCTCGTTAGGAGAGCCAGAAGGCTCCTTGAGGAGGGCAAGAGGGTCGTTATGGACGCTACCTTCCTTAAGAGCTGGCAGAGGAAGCTCGTCAAGGACAGCTTTGAAGACGTTCTCTTCCTGCTTGCCACAGCCAGCGAGGAGGAGATCAAAAAGAGACTTTCTCGGAGGAAGGACGTCTCAGATGCGGACTTTGGTGTTTACCTGAAGCAGAAGGAGTTTTTCGAGTACCCTGAGGACGTGGACTTTGTGGAGGTAAATACTGAAAAAAGCAGCGAGGAGCTCCTATCAGTCCTCAAGAACCTCGTTGAGGATTAGCTCCGACGCCGTCGGGTTGGCGAAGCTCTTTATGCTCGCCTTCATGGACTTTATGTTTTTGAAGACCCTGTCAACGAGGGCTACCACCCTATCAAGGTTTACCTCCTCCTGTCTGAGCGTGAAGGCGCCTCCAAGCTCCTCAATCTCTCTGGCGTTGTAAAACTGGTGGTCTCCGGAGGCGTAGGGGTAAGGTATGAGGACGGCTGGTACTTCAAAGTAGGAGAGCTCGGATATAGTCCCGGCTCCAGCCCTGCAGACGGCAACCTCCGAGGCGGAGTACACGAGCCCCATGTCCGTTCTGAAGGGAAACACCTTGAGGTTTTCCATCCCTTGTGCAAGCTCGCTCACCCTCTCAAAGTCAGATTCTCCAGACAAGAGCAGAACCGGTGCGCCGGTCTTCTTGGCGAAGTCTACCGCGAGGTTGTTTATAAATCTTGCCCCCTGACTGCCGCCCATGAAGAGCACCAGGGGTGCCTCAGGTTTGAAGCCGAGCGCTTCCTTGGCGTTGGACTTGTCAAGCTTGGTGTTTATGAGCTCTTCCCTTATCGGCAGTCCTGTCCTTACCACCTTCATGCCCCTGAAGAACTTCCGTGAGTGCTCAAAGGTTATAAAGACCTTCCTGCCGAAATGGGAGAGGAGTCTGTTGGTCATGCTCGGCACTGAGTTCTGTTCGTGCAGGTAGAGGGGCTTTCTCTTGAGGACCGTGTGAACACCGGCTGGAACACTCGGATAACCTCCGAATACGAGCGTCCTGAAATCCCCCTGCGTATGGCTCCTCAAATGGGAAATACCTCTCCAGAAGCTCAGTAGGGCTTTCACCCGTTTTCCAACGGATACCCCCCTGAAGGGGTAAAGCTCAAGGAAGAGCTTCTCACCGGGTATGGCGTGCTCAAAGCCCCTCTCTATGCCTCTCTGGGCGCCTACGTAGAGGGTAGGTATGCCCTTCTCCTTGGCTCTCTTGAGAACCTCAAGAGCTGGGAAGAAGTGTCCTCCTGTTCCTCCTCCTGATACGAGAAGCCTCATTCGCATAAATTCTAATACGGAGGTGGGTCATGGGAAAGCTTACTTTCTTACTTCTTGCCGTAACATACATGTCCTTTTCCTCGCCCGAGGGCAGAACGCTCTTTGAGAACCACTGTATAAGGTGTCACGCCCCCGGCAGTCCCAAGCCCCTCAAGTTTCTGAGGGAAAAGTACAGAGATAACGCCGAAGGCGTCCTTGAACTCGCAAAGAGGTGTCCGTGGGGTAAGGGTTTATCGGATATGGAGATGAGGCTCATAGCGGAGTGGTTATCGGGCAAAAAGTAAACTATACTAATCTTATTAGCCAGAACGAGGTAAGAGATTGAAACATCTGACGGAAGAGCAACTGAAGGAGATAAAGGAACTGCTGGTGAACATGAGGGAGAGACTGCTTGAATCCGCCCAGGAGCAGATCAGAGACCCTTCCAACGTCACCTTTGAGGGCGGCGATGAGATAGACCGGGCAGACCTGGAGGAGGAGAGGTACCTGACCTTCAGGATAAAGGGAAGGGAAGCCAAGCTCATTCACAAGATAGACTATGCCCTGATGAAGATAGAGTCGGGGACGTACGGTGTGTGCGAGAACTGCGGTGCTGAGATACCCTTTGAGAGGCTCAAGGCTCGCCCCGTAACGACCATGTGCTTTGAGTGTAAAGAGCTGGAAGAGGAGCACGAGAATGACTGAGGAAAGTATGGAGTGGGCGTTTCCCCGTATAAAGAGGCTTCCCCCTTATGTTTTTGCGGTCGTGAACGAGCTCAAGCACAAGCTCAGGAGAGAGGGTGAGGACATAATAGACCTCGGGATGGGAAACCCCACCAACCCTCCAGCCCCCCACATAATAGACAAGCTCTGCGAGGTGGCGAGGAGACCGAACGTCCACGGTTACTCTGCCTCCAAGGGTATACCGAGACTCAGGAAGGCTATATGTGATTTCTACGAGAGACGCTTCGGGGTGGAGCTAAACCCGGAAACAGAAGCCATAATGACCATAGGCGCCAAGGAAGGGTACTCCCACCTTATGCTCGCCATGGTGACCCCAGGCAACTCCGTCATAGTTCCCAATCCCACCTACCCCATACACTACTACGCACCCATAATAGCAGGCGGTGAGGTTAGGTCTATACCCTTACTCTTCAACGACGATGAGGACCCTCAGGAGGGCTTCCTCAGGAAGCTTTACCAGACCGTTAAGGAGTCCATGCCCTCCCCCCAGGTGATAGTCGTTAGCTTTCCCCACAACCCCACGACCCTGTGCGTTGAGATGGACTTCTTCAAGGAGCTCGTAAACTTCGCTAAGGAGAAGGGGATATGGATAATCCACGACTTTGCATACGCGGACATATCCTTTGACGGCTACAGACCCCCTTCAATCCTTCAGGTAGAGGGTGCTAAGGACGTGGCTGTTGAACTCTACTCCATGTCCAAGGGCTTCTCAATGGCCGGATGGAGGATAGCCTTCGCTGTGGGCAACGAAAGGGTGATAAAGAACCTCGCCCACCTGAAGAGCTACCTGGACTACGGAGTCTTTACGCCCATACAGGTAGCAGCGGTCATAGCCCTGGACAGTCCCTACGAGATAGTTGAGGAAAACGCACGCATGTACGAAAGGAGGAGGGACGTCCTCGTTGAGGGTCTGAGGAGCATGGGTTGGAACGTGGAAAAGCCCAAAGGCTCCATGTTCGTGTGGGCTAAGGTGCCGGAGTGGGTCGGTATGAAATCCCTTGACTTCTCCATGTTCCTGCTGAGGGAGGCGAAGGTCGCCGTCTCGCCGGGTGTAGGCTTCGGGGAGTACGGGGAGGGTTACGTCAGGTTCGCTCTCGTGGAGAACGAGCTCAGGATAAAGCAAGCTGTAAGAGGCATAAGGAGAGCTTTCAGAAAGCTACAGGCGACCGTATGAACAGGACTACCTACTTCGGAGAGGGACTCTTTGAGAGTATAAGGTGGATCGGTGAGAGCCCCAAGCTTGAGCTCCACTACAGAAGGCTCAAGAGCTCCGCAGAGTTCTTTGGAATCCCCTGCCCCTCCTACGAAGAGTTTTTAGAGTTCATAAAGACCGCCGTAGGCGGTGACTCTAACCTCTACGTGAAGTTTCTTCTCATGTCCAGCGGGAGCGGTTACTACGCAGACTACCCAGAAGACTACGAGGTCAGAGTTCTCGTGAAGGCTCTTCCCCAGCCACCTGCCGAAGTTTCCCTCGTCCTGTCCGATCTCCGGAGGCACTCCCTAAACCCCCTCTTCCGCCACAAGACTACCTCTTACATGTTTAGCGTCCTCGTTAAGAGGGAGGCTAACGCCAGGGGCTTCTTTGACGGAGTGGTTCTCAACGAGAAGGAAGAGGTGACGGAGTGTTCGGCGTCAAACCTAATACTCCTCAAAGGGGATAGGCTCTTTACACCGACCCGTGAGAGCGGACTCCTGTGGGGGACAACCCTGGACTACATACTCGCCAATGGAGTGAACCTTGAGGAAAGAGTTATAAAGCTGAGAGACCTGGAGGAGGCGGACACCCTATTCATAACCAACTCACTCATGGGCGTTGTCCCGGTCAGGCGGTTCGGCGACACAGAGTACAGGACGTATGAAGATGTCCTTGAAGAGCTCCGCAGGGCTGCCGGTGTGGTTTAGTTTTTTATCAAACGGGCTCCCACAGACCTTCCCTTTTGGCTCTCTCTATGTATCCGAGGGCTTCCTCATCTGAGAGCTGGTGAAAGTCCCTGTAAAACATGCCCACGGAAAAGCTCATCTCCGAGGAGGGATGGTAACACACGAACTCGTCCGCATACCCTTTGAACCTTCTGGCTGTGTCCTTGGGACAGACCGGGACAGCAACTATAACCCTCTTTGCCCCCCTCTTTTTCGCAAAGCCGGCACTGGCAACGGCTGTGTAACCCGTAGCTACTCCGTCATCAACGACTATGACCTCCCGCCCTGAGAGGTTCGGATACCCCGAGGGTAGGAACTTCTTCTCCCTGTTCCTCAGTTCTCTCAGTTCCCTCTCAGCTATCTCGGCTATGGTGTCCGCATCAAGCTTGGCGTAATTTACCAGCTCCTCGTCCAGATAGGTGGCTCCGTCAGAGTCTATAGCTCCGAACCCGGCCTCCTCGTTCCAGGGTAGACCGAGCTTTCTAACGACCACCACGCTCATGGGAATGTTCAGCTCCCGTGCCACCACGTACGCCACCGGTATGCCTCCCCTCGGTATGGCGAGGACTATGGGGTTGTCTTCTGGATGTATTCTGTCCCTGAGTGCCTCAGCTAAGAGACTTCCCGCCTCCTCTCTATCCTGAAAGATCATACCAGCTTTTCAAAGAGGGAGTTTATGCTGTCCAGCTTCCTGTAAGCCTGTATTACCACGTAGCTGAGCTGGTCTCCCTCCGCTATGGACAGGTCGTAGAGGATTGAGCTAACGTCCTTTAACACCTGATAGAGCGTGGTGTAGAGCTCCTCCCCCAACTTCTTGCCGGGGTTAGGTATCTCTTTGACCACCTCACCCACCATGTCACTTATGCCTTTCATGTGCTGGGCTAAGGACAGGATCTCGTAATCGTTCCTGTATATGTCAACAACGTCGTTGTATCTTTCCTCTATTTCCGAAAACATAGTGTTGAAGAGCATCTCCTCAAGCAGATTGATCTCCTGACCCATAGAATTCCTCCACCTTTCTAATAATTTCGTCGGGGGTGTTTACTTTTTCAATCCCATCTATATCATGGGTTTTATACCCAATAACGTACTTACCAAGTATGAGGGCGTAAGCTATCTCCGAGAGGGTGCCGTAGTGACCTCCTATCGCTATGACCATGTCCCCGCTTGCCACTACTATGGGGTTTCTGTTCCAGCTCATTCCCGTGTTTATTCTGATCTCAACGTAAGGGTTGGCTTCATACCCGTCGTAGGAGGGCATTATCCCTATCGTCAGCCCTCCCCCTTCCTTTGCTCCCCTGCAGACCGCTTCCATCACACCCGTCCTGCCACCGCACACCACCCCTATACCTCTGCGAGCCAGCTCCCTGCCAACCTCGTAGGCAACGCTGAACTCCTCTTCCGTTGAGTTAGAAGAGCCTATGACGGATACGAGCCTCATGACACCTCCTCAAGAAAGTATACAAAGTCAGGTTTAATATATCTTTTATGACCGCTTGCGGTAATTTACAGCATGTAAGGGAGCTTATTGAGAAAGCCTGCGCCAGGTCTGGCAGGTCTCCCGCGGAGGTGATACTGCTCGGCGCTTCCAAAACGGTTCCCCCTGAGAGAATTAAGGAATTTTATGAATGTGGTCTCAAGACCTTCGGTGAAAACAGGGTTCAGGAGTTCACCACGAAGTACGAAGCCCTAAGGAGGCTTGATATAGACTGGCACTTCATAGGCAGACTACAGACCAACAAGGTTAAGTACCTGATGGGTAAAGTTTCCCTGATACACTCGGTAGACAGGAAGTCCCTCGCCGACGAGATAGAGAAGAGGGCTCAGAGGGCTGGGCTAATCCAGAGGGTTCTCCTTGAGGTCAATGTGGGGGGTGAGGAGACGAAAGGAGGTGTTGCGCCGGGGGAGCTTCCCGAACTCTTCAGCTACGTCAAGGGTCTGCCCAGTCTTAAAGTGGAGGGGCTTATGACCATACCTCCGTACAGGGAAGACCCTGAGGAGGTAAGACCCTTTTTCTCAGAGCTAAGGGAGCTGAAGCGGAGGCTTGAGGAAGAGTTTGGGACAACCTTAAAACACCTTTCCATGGGTATGTCCCACGATTTTGAGGTTGCGATTGAAGAGGGTGCTACGATAGTCCGTGTGGGCACCTTGCTCTTTGGAGAGAGGGCTTGAAAGTTCGCTACAAGGTCTGGCTTGAGAAGGATGGAGAGCCGATAATAAGTGAAGGTAAGTACAGGCTGCTGAAAGCTATTGAAAGGGAGGGTTCCATAGTGAAAGCCGCTGAGTCCCTCGGCATAAGCTACAAGAGGGCACACAGCCAGATAAAGGCGATAGAGGAGAGGCTCGGCAGGGTGATCATAGAGCGCCGAAGGAGGCGGGGAGCCTGCTTAACAGAAGAGGGTAAAAGGCTCATTAACGAGTACGAAGCGGTTGCGAAAGAGTTTGATAGGCTCGCCTCACGCCTCAACACCCTCCAGTCTGAGAAGTAACCTCTTTATATCAATCCCGTAGGAGTATCCTCCCAAACCCGTTTTTGCCATGACCCTGTGGCAGGGTATTATCAATGGAAACCTGTTTACGCTCATGCAGTAGCCCACAAACCTTGGGTGCGTTCCCGTAGCCCTTGCCAGCTCACCGTAGGTTATCGTCTTCCCAAAGGGGACTTTTTCTTTCAGTGCTCTGTAAACTTCAATCACCTTGCTTCTGTAAGGGTTAAGGTCAAGCTCCTCCAGACTTATCTTTACATCGCCTTCGCCCTTAAGGTAAGGCTCAAACTTCTTTGCAAGGTAATCAAGAGAAGAAATGCCATCTCTTCTCACAAACCTGCAATTCCTGATAAGGTTTCCCTCTTTAGTGATCTCCAGGCACAGATTCCGGGTAATTTTCACACAAAAGTTTTCCACTTTGAAATTGAATATAAACTGTAGGGGGCTTAAAATGAAAGGCAAGAAAACTTTATAGGAGGGGTAGCATGAATCGTAAAAAAATTTCGTTGGTTTTCGCTGGAGTGGTACCCGCTATTCTCGCCTGTGGTACAAAGGCACCGTCCATAGACCCAACCGCTTACCAGATAACCCCCGCTGACAGGGTGAGGGTGGAAGTGCCCGATGCCTGCAGGATAGCTTACGAAAACGTCATACCGAGGATAGCTGTTATTGATTTTGCAAACAACACCACCTTTGACCTTGCCAAGGTCGTTCAGTCCCAGGCTTCCGGAACAGTTAAAAGGAAAGAAGTTCACGGTGGTGTTTGGGGTGT